>JALZBN010000118.1 GCA_030947365.1 Actinomycetota bacterium | reverse complement strand
AGCAGGACTACATCCGCGCCACCCTGCAAGCCGGCCGCGAAACGTGCGAGCGAATGGTGGCAAGCAGCGAGATCAGTGACTACGAGCTGCTCGTCGTTGACGACGCCTCCACCGACAGCACCGGAAAGATCGCCGACGAGTTGGCGGCTGACGACCCGCGGATACGGGTTGTGCACCACGAGCGCAATCGCACGCTCGGGGGATGCATCAAGACCGGCTTCGCCGCGGCTCGGGGTGACGTCATCCTCTATACCGACGCCGACCTGCCGTGTGACGTCGCCGAGGCCAGCAAGGCGTGCCGGCTGATGCGCCATTACGACGCCGACATCGTCAGCGCCTACCGGCACGATCGCACCGGCGAGGGGCCGCGGCGAGCCGCCTACTCGTGGATTTACAACTGGCTGATCAGGCTCGTCTTCGGCGTCTACGTGCGAGACGTGAACTTCGCGTTCAAGCTTTGCCGTCGCAGTGTGTTCGACCGCATGCAGCTGGTGAGTGAGGGCTCGTTCATCGACGCCGAACTGCTCGTGCGCGCCGACCGGCTCGGACTGAAGGTGATCCAGTTCGGGGTCGACTACTTCCCGCGCTCGCACGGTGTCTCCACTCTCTCCTCGGGCGCGGTGATTCGCAAGATCCTGGCCGAGATGGTGGCGCTCCGGGGCGAGCTCTCATCGTCTCCGGCGAGTAAGGCTTCGGCGAGTGGTCCCGGCACGAGTGCCGGTGTGGATCGGTGACGACCACCGCCACTCGGCCGCTCATCGTCAATGCCGACGACTACGGACTGACCGAGAAGGTCTCATCCGGAATCCTCAGGGCCCATCGAGACGGCATCGTGACCAGCACGTCGGTTCTCACGCTCGCCCCCGGCTTCGCCAAGACGGCGACGTGGCTCACGGACTATCCCGGCCTCGGCGTTGGCGTGCACCTCGCAGCCGTCGGCGAAGACCCCCCACTGCTGTCGGCGCGGGAGGTGCCGACCCTGGTCGGCCGCAAGGGCAAGTTGGCGTTGTCGTGGCGACATTTCCTGCCCCGCGCCGCCGCTGGGCGCATCGATCCCGCCGATCTCCGGCGAGAGTTCACGGCCCAGATTCAGGCGGTGACCTCCGTTGGGCTCGCCGTCTCGCATCTCGACTCCCATCAGCACCTCCACCTGTGGCCGAGCGTCGGAGCTGTCGTGCTCGACCTGGCCGTGTCCCAGGGCGTTCCTGCCGTGCGGGTGCCGCGTTCACATCGTCTGCCGCTCGCGCCGGGCATCAACCAACTGGCGCGCCGCTTGGCCCGCAACGCCGGCGCGCTTGGGATCCTTACCCCGGCCGATGCTTCGGGCGTCGACGAGGCGGGAGGATGGCAGTACTCCGACTTCTGCCGGGCGCTCAACGGTTTCGCGCAACGGGGCGCGGCGTCGGCCGAGCTCGGCACCCATCCCGGCGAACCCGACGACCCCGATC
The DNA here is from genome assembly GCA_030947365.1 of Actinomycetota bacterium. Classification (GTDB taxonomy): domain Bacteria; phylum Actinomycetota; class Acidimicrobiia; order Acidimicrobiales; family AC-14; genus JALZBN01. The sequence continues at coordinate 3,420 of JALZBN010000118.1, read as the reverse complement.
GCAGTCGGTATCGCTGGGGCTACCACTGGGACGACGAACTCACGCTGCTGACCTCCGCCGAGGCCCGGCGCGCCGTGGCCGACCGCGGCTTCGTCTTGGCGAACTACGCCGTCCTCGGTTCCGACGGGTCCAGCTCATCATCGAAACTCATCGGTTAGCAGCCCGGTCGTGCGCGCCGGCTTACGGACCATTGGCACCATCTCGCTGGGCGCGGGCGTTGCCGCTTCGATCCGCGCGATAGCCAACCGACGGGTCCGGCTGCGCGGGCTTCGAACCGACCAGCGCCATCGCATCGACCGTCCGCCAGCGCCCGGAGCGGCTCGGCTGAGCGTCGTTATTCCCGCCTACAGCGAGGCGGGCCGCATAGCCGGCACGATTGCCGCCCTGCGCGCCGCCCTCGCGCCGATCGACCGCGATGGCGGCGTAGAGATCGTCGTCGTCGACGACGGCTCGACCGATGGAACCAGCGACGCGGCGCGCGCCGGGGGAGCCGACCAGGTCGTGCCCTTGCGCCCCAATCGGGGCAAGGGCGCCGCCGTGCGCGCCGGAATGCTTGCCACCCATGGGCGAACGGTCGTGTTTACCGACGCTGACCTCTCCTACGCGCCGGAGCAGATCCTGCGGCTGCTCGCCGAAGTGGAGGGAGGGTGGGACGTCGTTGTGGGGAGCCGCAAGCACATCGAGACGAACGTTCTGGTGCGGGGCCGCTGCTTGCGGGAGTTGAGTGGTCGAGCCTTCAATTTGCTCACCTTCGGGGTGCTCCTCGGCCAGTACCGCGACACGCAGTGCGGTCTGAAGGCGTTTCGTTCCGACGTCGCTCAGCTCCTGTTCTCCAACGCTCGCATAGACGGCTTCGCGTTCGACGTCGAGATCTTCCACCTCATCGAGCGGTATCGCCTGTCGCTTCTCGAGGTACCGGTGCAGCTGGTCAACTCGAAAACCTCCACCGTGCGCGTCGGTGTGGAGGGCGTCCGCATGCTCCGCGACCTCTTCCGGGTGCGGCGCTGGGGGTCGGAAGGTGTGTACGACCTCAAAGAGGAGTCGGGCGCCGTGCCCCCGCTACGCTCGTCGGCGAGATGACGGACAAGCTCGACGCAGTTTTCAAGGCCTATGACGTCCGGGGAATCGTTCCCGACGAGCTCGACGCCGATCTGGCGCGCTCGATCGGCGCCGCGTTTGCCCGCTTTGCCGGCGCGCCGCGAGTACTGGTGGGCCGGGACATGCGTGAATCGGGTACCGCCCTGGTGGCTGCGTTTGCCGAAGGGGTGACCGGTGCCGGTGTGGATGTGATCGACCTCGGCATGGCCTCCACCGACTTGGTGTACTTCGCTGCCGGCCACCTCGACTCGCCGGCCGCGATGTTCACCGCGTCGCACAATCCGGCGCGCTACAACGGCATCAAGTTCTGCCTGTCGGGCGCCCGCCCGGTGGGCCAGGACACCGGGCTGGGCGACATCAAGGCGATGGTGGCGGCGGGGAACGCGGTCACCGAGGGCGCGGCCGGTCGAGGCACGATCACGTCCGCTGACCTTCTGGGCGAGTACGCGACGCACGTCCGTACCTTCGTCGACCCCGCGGTGCTGCGGCCGCTGCGGGTCGTGGCCGATACCGCCAACGGCATGGGCGGCCTCGTCGCTCCCGCGGTCTTCGCCGGCCTTCCGTTCGATGTCGAGATCCTCTTCCCCGAGCTCGACGGGTCGTTTCCGAATCACCCGGCAGATCCGATCCAGCCCGAGAACCTGAAGTCTCTCCAGGCCCGGGTCCTCGAAGTCGATGCCGACATCGGCTTGGCCTTCGACGGCGACGCCGACCGGGTGTTCCTCGTCGACGAGACCGCCTCGCCCGTTTCCGGTTCGACGACGACGGCGCTTGTGGCCAAAGCCCTGCTGGCCCGAAATCCCGGCGCGACCGTCATTTACAACCTGATCTGCTCCAAGGCGGTGCCCGAGGTCATCGTCGAGAGCGGCGGCGTGCCGGTGCGCACACGGGTCGGGCACTCGTTCATCAAGGCGGTCATGGCCGAAACGGGCGCCGTCTTCGGCGGCGAGCACTCGGGCCACTACTACTTCAAAGACAACTACCGGGCCGACTCGGGGCTGATCGCCGCCCTCCTCGTGCTCGAACAGATCTCCCTCGCGCACGAGCCGCTGTCGCGGCTGCGAATCCCTCTTGAGCGCTACGCTGATTCGGGCGAGATCAACATCGAGGTGGCCGATCCGCTCGAGTCCATCGAGCGAGTGGCCGACGCTTATGTAGAGGACGCCGTGTTTGAAGACCGCACCGACGGTCTCACGGTCGAGATGGGCGACTGGTGGTTCAACCTGCGTCCGTCGAACACTGAGCCGCTGCTGCGCCTCAACCTGGAGGCCCCAGAACCGGCAGCCTGCCGCGACCACCTCGCCGAGGTAGTTCAACTGATCGAGGTTACCGGCTGATGGCCCTCGACCCCCTGTTGCTAGAGATACTCGCCTGCCCCGAAGACAAGGGCCCCTTGTTCTATTTGACCGACGAGAAGTCGCTCTACAACCCCAGGCTCAAGCGCCGCTACCGGGTCGACGACGACATCCCCATCATGCTCGTCGAAGAGTCGGAGACCGTGTCCGACGAGGAGCACGCCAAAGTGATGGCCAAGGTTGAGGCCAGCGGCATCCGCCCGACCTTCGATGCATGACTGAGCCACTCCACAGTCCTGCCATGCCCCTCGACAGCCTCGACAGCCTCGGCATGCTCGAGGCCGCCGCCGCTCTTCCCGAGCAGGTTGCCGCCGTCGCCTCCCAGTCATGGGGGTTCGCCAATCTGCCCGAACACGACGAGATCGAGCACGTGGTCGTCATCGGGATGGGCGGCAGCGGGATCGCCGGCGAGGTGCTGGCCGCCGCGGCCGGCCCTTACATGCCCGTGCCGGTCATGGTCTTCAAGAGCTACAACGTCCCCGCGTTTCTCGGGGAGGGCTCGCTCGTCTTCGCGGTGTCGTTTTCAGGCGACACCGAGGAAACCGTCGAAGCGGTCACCGAGGCCGCGCTGCAGGGCGCCAAGATCGTCGCGGTGACAACCGGCGGTCAGCTCGCCGACCTGGCTGAGGCCTGGGGCGCGCCGATCGTGCGGGTGCCGGCCGAGATCCCCCAGCCGCGCGCCGCCATCGGCGCCCTGGCCGTGCCGCCGATGCTGGTGTTGGAGGAGCTAGGTCTGTTTCCCGGCGCCAGGCATTGGGTCGACGCCGCTATAGAGCAGCTCAGCAAGCGGCGCGACGAGCTCGTGCAGCCCGGGAACCAAGCCGAGGTTTTGGCCCGCCGTATTGGGCGCACGATCCCGCTGGTGCACGGAGGGGGCGGGCTCGGAGCGGTTGCCGCGCACCGGTGGAAGACCCAGGTCAACGAGAACGCCAAGGCGCCCGCATTCTGGAACGCCCAACCCGAGGTC
>JALZBN010000117.1 GCA_030947365.1 Actinomycetota bacterium | reverse complement strand
AGGCCATGCTCGGTAATCTGGTCGCTTCGCTCATCGCAGCCGAAGGCATCGTGACGACCGAAGCCCGGGCCAAGGCGCTGCGGCCTGTTGCCGAGAAGATCATCACCAAAGCCCGCAAGGGTGGCGTGCACAATCACCGCCAGGTGGTGTCGTTCATCGGCGACAAAGACATGGCCCACAAGCTGTTCGAGGAGATCGCGCCGCGCTACGAAGACCGTCACGGCGGCTACACGCGGATCCTCAAGCTCGGACCGCGCCACGGCGACAACGCGCCGATGGCTCGCATCGAGCTCGTCTGATCTGACGGTTTCCGAGGAGGCTGGTCAGAACGACGCGCCGGCGCGGGTGCGGATGCTCGTGGCCTACAACGGATCGGCCTTTCATGGTATGGCAGCCCAACCCGGTGTCGTCACCGTCGCCGGCGCGCTCGGCGATGCCATCGAGCAAGTCACCGGCCAACCCGTGAAGCTCACCGTTGCCGGGCGCACCGACACCGGTGTGCACGCGTGGGGCCAGGTCGTCAGCTTCGACCTCGATCGGGCTCACCTCGACACCGAAGACCTGCACCGCTCGCTCCTGTCGATGCTCGCCCCGGCAATAGTGGTGCGGTCGATCTCGGAGGCGTCGCCCGACTTCAACGCCCGCCGCAGCGCCCTCAGCCGCTCCTACCGCTACGACGTCCTCAACCGGGTGCCGCCCGACCCGTTTCTTGCCGCGACCACGTGGCACGTCGCCGAGCCGCTCGACCTGCGGGCGATGGTGCTGGCGTGCGACCCCATTGTCGGTGAGCACGATTTCAGCTCGTTCTGCCGGGTACCGCGGGGCGTTGAGAAGCCCAGGATGACGCGCCGCGTCATCGACGCGCGCTGGTCGCGCGTACGTCGCGCCGACAGTGGGGGAGGTGACGTCGTTCGTTTCGAAATCGAGGCCACCTCGTTTTGCCAGCAGATGGTGCGGGCCCTCGTCGGGCTAATGGTGGCGATGGGCGATGGGCGCCAGCGCGCCGGAGAGATGTCGTCGATCCTGCGGGCCAGATCACGCGCCGCGGCCGTGCATATGGCCCCTCCTCAGGGCCTCTGCCTGTGGGCCGTGAAGTACCCCGAAGAGGGCCCGTTTGTCGCGCCGGCCGCCAGCACCTAGAATCGCCAGGTTCGGCACGCCCGCTCATCGGAAGGATCGCGTGCGCACTTACACACCAAAACTCAATGATGTCCGGCGCGCCTGGCATGTCGTCGACGCCGAGGGCCTCGTTCTCGGACGCATGGCCACTGAGGTTGCCGTGCTGCTTCGCGGCAAGCACAAGACGATGTTCGCCCCCCACATGGACACGGGTGATCACGTCGTCGTCGTGAACGCGTCCAAGGTCGTCCTGAGCTCCGACAAGCAGGAGAAGAAGTTCGCCTACCGGCACTCGGGTTACCCGGGTGGTCTCCGGCGCCGTAGCTATCGCGAGGTCATGGAGACCCGACCCGAAGACGCGGTGCGCCACGCCGTCAAGGGCATGTTGCCCAAAGGTCCGCTCGGGCGCAGCATGATCAAGAAGCTCAAGATCTACGCCGGGCCAACCCATCCCCATGCCGCCCAACACCCCGAGGCCCGCGAGATCGCTCACGCCCGCCACCGGGCCCAGTCGTAGGAGACGCAGGATGCCTAAGCCCCTCGTCCAGTCCACCGGCCGGCGCAAGCAGGCCGTGGCCCGCGTGCGCCTCCGTCCCGGCACCGGTCAGATCACCGTCAACAAGCGGGCGATCGAGAGTTACTTCCCCTCCGAGACCCACCGCATGGTGGTCACCGAGCCGCTGCGGCTGACGACCACCGCCGAGGTCTACGACGTCGATGCGACCATTGACGGCGGCGGCATCTCCGGCCAAGCCGGCGCGATGCGGTTGGGGATCGCTCGGGGCCTTCTGGTTCTCGACGAAGACCTTCGCCCCACGTTGAAGAAGGCCGGCTTTCTCACGCGTGACGCACGCGAGAAGGAGAGCAAGAAGTACGGCCTCAAGAAGGCACGCAAGGCTCCTCAGTACTCGAAGCGCTAGGCCACCGGTCCCGGTGACCCTCCGGTTCGGCACCGACGGCCTCCGGGGCGTCGCCAACGCCGACCTCACCCCAGAACTCGTAACCCTGTTGGGGCGGGCCGCGGCGCGGGTGCTGGGCACGCGCACGGATCGGTTCCTGGTTGGGCGTGATACCCGGATCTCCGGCCCGATGCTGCAGGCGGCGCTCACCGCCGGGCTCACGGCCGAGGGCGCAGACGTGGGCGACCTTGGCGTCTTGCCCACGCCGGGCGTGGCCTGGCTGTCGGTTGCCGAGAACGTTCCCGCGGCGATGATCTCGGCGTCGCACAATCCGTTCCCCGACAACGGCATCAAGTTCTTCGCGCCGGGCGGGCGGAAGCTGTCTGACGAGACCGAGTCGGCGTTGGAGGACGAGCTCGACCGGTTGGTTGCCCACACGGCTCACTTGGGCGGACCCACCGGGGCCTCCATCGGCCGGGCGGAACCTGTCGATGGGTGCGACCGCTACGCCGAGGCGCTGATCGGGTTGCTCGCACCTGGCGCGCTTGCGGGGCTGTCGATGGTCATCGACTGTGCGAACGGCGCGGCTTCGGCCGTGGCGGGGCCGGTGCTGGTTGCGCTCGGCGCGCAGGTGACGGTGCTCAACGACAAGCCCGACGGCACCAACATCAACCTCGGGTGCGGCTCGAACCACCCCGAGGAGCTGGCCAAGGCGGTTGTGCTCGCCGGTGCCGACGCGGGGCTGGCCTTCGACGGCGACGCCGACCGGGTGATCGCCGTCGACCACACCGGCGCGGTTGTCGACGGCGACCAGATCCTCGCGATTTGCTCCCTCGACCGCCGCGCGCGGGGACAGCTGGTTGGCGACACCGTTGTCCTGACCGTCATGGCCAACCTCGGCCTGCGCCAGGTCATGGCCGAGCACGGAATCGAGATCGTGGAGACGGCGGTTGGCGACCGTTACGTGCTCGAGCAGCTGGAGGCTGGAGGCTGGACATTGGGCGGGGAGCAGTCGGGCCACGTCATCTTCCGTGACCTGGCGACGACCGGCGACGGCATCCTCACGGGCATCCAGGTGCTCGACGTGATGGCGCGCTCTGGGCGGTCCCTGGCCGACCTGGCGTCGGTGATGAACCGCCTCCCCCAGGTGCTGCGTAACGTCGTGGTCGACGGCGTGGTTTCGCTCGACGGCGCGGAAGGCGTGTGGGCCGAGGTGCGGCGCGCCGAGGAACGGCTTGGGACCGACGGTCGGGTGCTCGTGCGGTCGAGTGGCACGGAGCCCGTGGTGCGGGTCATGGTCGAGGCGCGCACGCTGGAGGACGCGGAGTCGACGTGCGACGCGCTGTGCTCGGCGGTAGGGACGGCTCTCGGCGCGGGCTGAGCTGCGGCCGGGGTTCTTTTCCGGATTCACCACCGCCACGGTGGTCTAGGGAGAAAAGAACGCTGAAGTCTTAGCTGGGCGCGGTCGCGGGTTCGTCGTCCTTCAAGTGCGCGCCGGCCCAGAAGCCGCCTAAGGGGACTGCGGCCAGGAAGATGACGCCGACAGTGCGCCAGAAGTGCCAGCCCTGACCTTCGCGGATCGTGAGCACCAGTATCAGGTACACGAGGAAGGCGATGCCGTGGACAGGTCCCATCACCGCAATTAGGTCGGGGCCGTCGAAGACCCGGAACACGATGTCCGCTGCCAGCAGGAGCAGGAAGGTTGTGGCCTCGACGTAGGCCGTGATCCTGAAGGCCAGGGCCGCGCCGTCGAGCTTGGAGTCTTGCATCGGTGTCGTCATTGGTCGTCGAGTATGGCTGCCAGCACGCGCCGAAGGCCATCTGAGCCGACTGGCGTCGTAGGCTGGATCTGTGTGCGGCATCGTCGGTGTCTCGGGTAGCGCGCCTGTCGTGCCCATCCTTCTCGAGGCCTTGGCGCGCCTGGAGTACCGGGGATACGACTCTGCGGGGGTGGCGATCGTTGACAACGGCGCGCTCTGGAGGCGCCGACGGGTCGGGAAACTGGCCGAGCTGTCAGGTGCCGTCGACGACGCGCCGGGCACGGCCGACACCGGCATCGGCCACACCCGGTGGGCCACCCACGGCCGGCCGGTTGAGCACAACGCCCATCCCCACGCCGACTGCACCGGCCAGCTCGCGGTGGCGCACAACGGCATCATCGAGAACCACGTGGCCCTGGCCGACGAGCTCGTGGGCCGCGGTCACACACTGCAATCGGAGACCGACTCCGAGGTTCTCGCCCACCTGATCGAAGACGGCCTCGCCGCCGGGCTCGATCTTCCGGGCGCGGTCAGAGCGGCCCTGGCGCGGGTGGTCGGCTCGTTCGCCCTCGCCGTCGTCCACTCGGCCCACCCCGACCTGGTTGTCGCGGCGCGCCGGGGCTCCCCCCTGATCGCCGGTAGGTCTGACGGCATGGGCCTGGTGGCGTCCGACATCCCTGCGCTGCTGCCGCTGACCCGGGAGGTGTACGTGATCGACGACGACCAGCTCGTCGAGCTCGGCCCCGGCACCCTGCGCGTCACGACCCTCGCCGGCGCCGAGGTCGAGCCCCAGCGTCGCCACATCGACTGGGATCTGGAGGCGGCGGAGAAGTCGGGCTACCCCGACTTCATGTTGAAGGAGATCCACGAACAGCCCCAGGCGATCCGCGAGACGCTGCGCGACCGCACCCGCGGCGGCCAACTCGTGCTCGACGAGGTTCGCATCAGCACCGACGACCTGCGCGCCGTCGACAAGGTCTTCGTCGTCGGTTGCGGCACGAGCTATCACGCCGGGCTGGTCGCCAAGTACGCGATCGAGCACTGGGCCCGTCTGCCCGTCGAGATCGACATCGCCAGCGAGTTCCGTTACCGCGACCCCGTCCTCGACTCGAAGACGCTCGTGGTCGGCATCAGCCAGTCGGGTGAGACGCTCGACACCATGGAGGCGTGCCGCTTCGCCCACGAG
>JALZBN010000116.1 GCA_030947365.1 Actinomycetota bacterium | reverse complement strand
CGGCCAGCATCCCGCTCGGCCAGGATGAACCCGGCGAAGCTGATGCGCTCGGCGATGGCGCCGATGATGCCCGAGTTGCCCTTCCCGAAGATGCGTACTCCGATCCTTACGGGATCTTTATGGAGGTAGGTCGTTCTTTATGACGTCCTCACGCGCCGCCCTGGTGACGTGGAGCAATCCATGAAGACTGAACCCGACCTCAAGGGCGAGCCCGGCTCACCCGGCACCTCCGAGCCACAATCGTGCCTGAAGGACCCGCCATCCGCGGCCCTCCCGAGGGTCGACCTGCCCGAGTCGCTGCGGTATCGAATCAAGAACAGGCTGCTGGGCCCACCGTTGCACACTGCCGAGCTCGAGAACGAGCGACTCGGCATCCCCACCGCTCTTGCTGTGTTCTCCTCCGACTGCATCTCCTCGTCGGCCTACGCGACCGAAGAGATCCTTCGGGTCTTGATTCCGGCGGCGGGGCTCTTCGCCTTCAGCCTCGTCCTTCCCATCACCACAGCCATGCTCGTGGTGCTGTTCTTCCTGATCCTGTCCTACCGGGAGACCATCAAGGAGTACCCGACCGCCGGCGGCGCGTACATGGTCACCCGGGACAACTTCGGTTTGCTCCCGGCTCAGGTCGCGGGCACCTCGCTGCTCACCGACTACGTGCTGACTGTTGCGGTGTCCACTGCTGCGGGAACGGCCGCACTGACATCAGCCTTCTCGGTGCTCACGCCCTTCACGCTGCCGATCTCCATCTTCTTCGTCATCCTCCTCGCCTTCGTCAATCTGAAGGGCGTCAAGGAATCGGGGAAGATCTTCGCCGCCCCGACCTACCTGTTCATCATCGTCATGGGTGTGCTCCTGCTGGTCGGAGCAGTCAAGGCCCTCGGCGGCAACCTGCATCCTCAACACATCGAGAGTCTCAAGGGTGTCGTTGCCATCAAGGGGAACGCGCTGGGCCAAGGGCTGTTCTATGGTGCCGGCCTCTACGTAGTACTGCACGCGTTCGCGTCGGGCGGCGCCGCGGTCACCGGGGTGGAGGCCATCTCTAACGGCGTCACCGCATTCCGCAAGCCCGAGTGGAAGAACGCACGGGTGACCCTGATCATCATGGGCCTGACGCTGGGAACCCTGTTCTTCGGACTCTCGGCCCTGTCCACCAAGATCCACCCGATTCCCTACGAGTCGGGCTCGCCGACCGTCATTTCCCAGATCGGCAAGTTCGTCTTCGGAGGCGGGCTCGTGGGAAGCGGGCTGTTCTACGTCCTTCAGGCGGGGACAATGCTGATCCTCGTCCTGGCGGCCAATACGAGCTTCGCCGACTTTCCCCGTCTTGCCAGCTTCCACGCCGGCGACAACTTCATGCCCAAGCAGCTCACGACCAGGGGCCACCGGTTGGTGTTCTCCAACGGCATCGTGTCGCTGGCGGCCGCTGCCGTTGTCCTCCTGATCGCCACCGGCGCCAAGGTTGATCGGCTGATCCCGCTCTACGCCATCGGCGTGTTCACGAGCTTCACGATGAGCCAGGCCGGCATGGCCAAGCACCACCTCACCCACAAGCAGCCAGGCTGGCGCAAGGGCCTGTTCGTCAATGCAACCGGTGCGGTTCTCTCACTGATCGTCGACGCCATCATCCTGGTGACGAAGTTCACCCACGGCGCGTGGGTGATCGTCTTGATCGTGCCCATCATGGTGGCGGGGTTGGTCCGGCTCAACCGTCAGTACGAGGCCGAGACGGAGGAATTGGAGTCTGATGCGCCAGCGGCAGCGGCCGCGCCCATCCTCCGCCGCCATCACGTGCTTGTGCTGGTCGACTCCCTCGACGTCGCGTCGGCGCGAGCGATCCAGTACGCGCGCACCCTCACGCCCGACCAGCTGCGAGTGCTGCACTTCGACCTCGATCCCGACAAGACCCATTACCTCCGGGAGGAATGGACGAGGCTCGGCCTTACTCGACTACCTCTCGACGTGGTGGAGTGCCCGGACCGCCGCATCACAAGAGCGACGGCTGAGGCGGTAGCCGGAGAACTCGCAAGTGGCGACACCGAGGTCAGCGTGCTCATCCCGCGCCGGCGGTATCGCCGGGTATGGCATCAGTTGCTTCACGACCGAACCGCAGAGTCCATTGCCGGCGCGCTGGGTGGGTTGGCCCACTGCAACGTCACGATTGTTCCCTACGTGTTGGGCTCGGGTTCAAGGGCCGGCGCGGAGCAGGCAAGAGATGCAGCAACCGTGCTGACGTCACGCGGCAACGGCGCGCGCGGCACAGCGACTCCCAGCGCAGTGCTCGATGACTCATCCACGGCCGACGTGCCTGCCGGCTGCATCCCGATCACCGAGGTTCGTTATCGACACCATGTCCGCGTGGGCGGTCGTGTGCACGCGCAGCGGGTCCGACCGTGGGCAGGCGTGGGCACGCTCGAGTGCACTGTCGTCGACGGTACGGGCGCCGTCACGATCGTGTTCATGGGTCGTCGCCAAATTCCCGGTATCCACCTTGGATCCCGGATTTCCGTCGAGGGCACCGCCGGGCAGCACGATGGACGGCTCGCCATCCTCAACCCGAAGTACAGCCTCCTGGGCGACGACAGCTAGAGAGCACCCGACCCTCGCTAGTCACGGTCGACGAGGCGATAGCCGACACCCGGCTCGGTGATGAGTCTCGGGTTGCCGGCGTTCTCTCCCAGCTTCTTGCGTATCTGGCTGGCATAGACCCGCAGGTACTGAGTCTCGGTGTCGTACTCCGGGCCCCAGACCTCATGAAGGATCGCCCGGTGGGTCAGCACCCGGCCTGGCCAGCGGGCCAGGAGTACCAGGAAAGCGAACTCCTTCGGCGTGAGCTTTTCGACAACACGGCCGGCGGCGGTTACCTCCCGCCGGCTCACGTCGATCCTCAAGTCGCCAACTTCGAGCACCGACTCGTCGACTTCGGCCGCCGTGTGGATTGCGGATCGGTGCCGCAGGGCCACTCTCACTCGTGCCAGTAGCTCGGCCATCGAAAATGGCTTCGTCACGTAGTCGTCGGCGCCTTCGTCGAGCGCTTGCACCTTGCGCTTGTCAGAACCGTCCGCGGAGAGCACGACGATTGGCAGGTCTGACCAACCGCGAATTCGGCGGCAGACCTCCACGCCGTCGACATCCGGAAGTGTGAGGTCGAGCACCATGAGGTCGGGCGCGTCGAGTGCCGCCGCGTCAATGGCCTCTTGACCCTTCGACGCAGTCCTGACGCGATAGCCGCGTGCCTCCAATCCGGCTCGCAGCACTCGCAGGATCGCTGGCTCGTCGTCAACCACCATGATCGTCGCCCGATCAACCATGGGACGCCGCCCTGACCGGAAGGGTGAACGCGAACGTGGCGCCTCCGCCGGCCGTGCGTTCGACCCAGATGCGCCCGCCGTGCGCCTCGACAATCGCCTTGCAGATGGCCAGGCCGACGCCGCTCGAGCTGCTGCCTTCACCCCGCCGAAACGGTTCGAACAGGCGCGTACGGTCCCAGTCGGGTACGCCGATACCTTCGTCACTGACGCGCACCTCGAGCATTCCGTCGCGGGGACGAGCACCGATCCTGAGCGTCGACGCGTCCGGCGCGTACCGGGCCGCGTTTTCCAGGAGGTTGGTCAGAAGCTGGTCGAGCTGGCTGTAGTCACCGTCAACGAGGAGTCCGTCGGGAAGGCCGACCTGTACGCGGACCCTCAGGAAAAGCCGAGAAAGACGGCGCAGCCGGTCGGCGACGAGCTCATCGAGTTGCACCGCCTGCCGCTCGGGGGTCAGGGCCCCGGCCTCGATGCGGCTCAGCGACAGGATGTTGGCGACGATGCGGTCGAGGCGCTCGGCTTCGTCGCACACAGACGCCAGCAACTCGGCGCGAGTGGCGTCGTCGTAGGCGGTGCCGTCACGCAGATCGCCCGCAACGGCGCGGATCGTCGACAGCGGCGTCCGCAGGTCGTGGGAGACGGACCTCAGCAGCGCGGCCCGCTGCTCGTCAACACGCTCGAGAACGTCGACTCGCGAGGCTTCATCGGCGAGCCGGGCCCGCTCCTCGGCGACAGCCTCCAACCTCTCGTACAAGGAGCGGATCTCGGCCTCCCGGTGCTCGGCGGCGCGCCGGCGATCGGTCTCGGCGGCCACGAGAATGCCGACGACGAAGGCGACAAACACGAAGACGCTGAGCGCGACCCAGTCCTCACCGGAATCGACCTTAAAGGTGCCCACGGGGGGGATGAAGGCCAGGTTGAACACCGCAGCGGCGAGGATGGCGGTGAGAACGGCTGAACGAGCACCGCTGACGATGCCAGCGAAGACGACGGCGAGCACAAGGAGCAGTGCCGGCGTTGCCCGTGACACCTCTGAGCGCACTGGGACCAGGATCAGCGTTGTCGCGCCGACGAGGGCCAAGCCGAGACCGGTGCCCACCCATACCGGGCGGTCCGTAAACGTCAGGCGGTTCATCCGGAGTGAATCCTAAGTCTTTCGTCGAACCAAAACTTCGGGTTAGGGTGGGTTGAGGATGCAGGCGGAGATCACGACGAAATCCGAGCGCGAGACGCTCAAGGCGCTCTATCGGCTGTCGAGAGACCCGCAGGGGCCCGCCCACACCGGAGCACTGGCCGAGGTGCTGGGCGTGCCGCACGGCACCGCCACCGCGATCGTGAAGCGCCTGGCCGAGCGAGGACTGGTAAACCACCGCTTGTACCGCGGGGTCGAACTGACTGTCGCCGGCAACGCGGCGGCGGTCGCGGCGATCCGGCGCCATCGCATCGTCGAGCGATTCCTGGCCGACACGCTGGGCTATGCGTGGAATGAAGCTGACCGGTTGGCCGCGTCGTTCGAACACGATTTGCCCCAAGAGGTCGAGGAGCGGCTCTACGTGGCCCTCGACCAGCCTCAATCCTGTCCGCATGGCTTTCCGATCCCCGAGCCCCAGGTCGCCGACATCCCCACGATGCCGCCGCTCTACGAGCTCGAGAGAGGCGACGTCGCCGTCGTGG
>JALZBN010000115.1 GCA_030947365.1 Actinomycetota bacterium | reverse complement strand
GCCTCGATGGCCTGAGCCAGTCGGGTCTCGTCCTCCCGGGCGAGCAGCGCGTGGCGGCCGATCTCGTTGAGATAGAGACGGACGAGGTCTCCGTCGGAGGCCGTCTGTCGGATGGCGCGTGCCTGCATCGTTTCTTTCAACCGTCACCCGGGGGAATTCTTCCCGGGTTGACCGCTATACCCAACGGGGGTACCCTAATATGGCAAGAAAGTCCTGCTCTAGGAGGAATCACGTGTACGGGTATACCGCCAACAAGGATGACTACCTCAAGCGGCTCCGGCGGATCGAGGGTCAGGTTCGTGGGCTGCAGCGTATGGTTGAAGAGGACAAGTACTGCATCGACATCCTCACGCAGGTATCCGCGGCCACCAAGGCTCTCCACTCGGTGGCGATCGGCCTCCTCGAGGAGCACATGGGTCATTGCGTCGTGGAAGCGGCCAGGGCCGGCGGCAAAGAGGCCGACGTCAAGGTGAAGGAAGCCGCCGACGCGATCGCTCGGCTGGTGCGGTCATGACCATTGCGACCTACACCGTCAAGGGCATGACCTGCAGTCACTGTGTCAACGCTGTCTCGAGCGAGCTCGGCAGGCTTCCCGGCGTGTCCGGCGTCGATGTCGACCTGGCCACGGGTACCGTCACAGTGAGTAGTTCGGCCCCGCTGGCGGCAGCGGATGTAGAGGCCGCCGTCGACGAGGCGGGCTACGAGCTCGCAGGCCTGTCCTCATGACGACCACCGTCAACGACCCGGGCCAGACCGTCGAGCTCGTGATCGGCGGGATGACGTGCGCGTCGTGCGCGGCGCGTATCGAAAAGCGACTCAACCGGATGGATGGCGTGACGGCTACTGTCAATTACGCCACCGACAGGGCGAAGGTCTCGTATCCCGACTCGCTGACAACCGACGATCTCGTGGCCCAGGTGGAGGCCACCGGCTACACCGCCAGCCCGCCGGTGCCGGCTTCTGCCAACGTCGCTACGGCTTCCGGTGAATCCGGCGAGGGCCCTGACCCCGCTGCCCCAATGCTCCAACGGCTGGCGATCTCGGCTGTGCTCTCGATCCCCGTCATCCTCATGGCCATGGTGCCCGCGGCCCAGTTCCGTAACTGGCAGTGGGCATCGCTGGTCCTCGCGGCGCCGGTCGTGACGTGGGGGGCGTGGCCGTTCCACCAGGCGATGTGGGTGAACCTGCGTCACGGCGCGGCGAGCATGGACACGCTGGTCTCGCTCGGAGTGCTAGCGGCCTTCGGCTGGTCGCTCTACGCCCTGTTCATCGGAGATACGGGTACGGCCGGCATGCACATGCCGTTTGCCCTGACGATCGGCCAGATGTCGGGCCACGACGAGATCTACCTCGAGGCGGCGTCGGGCGTGACGGTGTTCTTGTTGGCCGGCCGCTACCTCGAAGCGCGGGCCAAGCGCCGCTCCGGCGCGGCGCTGGAGGCGTTGCTGTCGCTCGGTGCCAAAGACGTCGTGCTGCTGCGGGACGGTAGCGAGGTACGCGTGCCCATCAGCGAGATGACAGCCGGCGATGTATTCATCGTGCGCCCAGGCGAGAAGATCGCAACCGACGGCGTGGTCGAAGAGGGCACGTCGGCAATCGACGCCAGCTTGCTTACCGGTGAATCGGTTCCTGTAGAGGTGCGGCCGGGCGGCGCCGTGACCGGCGCGACCCTCAACGCCGGCGGGCGGCTCGTTGTGCGGGCCACGCGGGTCGGCGCTGACACCCAACTGGCCCAGATGGCCCGGTTGGTCGCCGACGCCCAGAACGGAAAGGCGCCGGTACAGCGGCTCGCCGACCGTGTCGCTGGTGTGTTCGTGCCCGTTGTGTTCGGTCTCGCGGTGGCGACGCTCGGCTTCTGGTTGGGCACCGGCAACGGTGCCAGCGCGGCATTCACCGCCGCGGTTGCGGTGCTCATCATCGCGTGTCCCTGCGCCCTCGGACTCGCGACCCCCACGGCCCTTCTCGTGGGCACTGGCCGCGGCGCGCAACTTGGCATCCTCATCAAGGGTCCTGAGGTGCTCGAGTCGACCCGGCGCGTCGACACGATCGTCTTGGACAAGACCGGCACGGTGACGACGGGCCAGATGACGCTGCTCAATGTGGTCTGCGCGCCGGGCGAGGAACGCGACGAGGTGCTGCGTCTCGTCGGCGCGGTCGAGCACGCCTCCGAGCACCCCATCGCCCAGGCGATCGCCCGGGCGGCCGCGGAGGCCGTCGGCAACTTGGCACCGGTCGAGGACTTTTCCAACCACGAGGGCCTCGGTGTACAAGGGGTCGTCGACGGACACGCTGTCGTCGCCGGTCGTACCTCTCTGCTCGACGATTGGGCCTTGTCGCTGCCCCCCGAGCTGGCTCGAGCCAAGGACGAAGCCGAGAGTGATGGGCGCACCGCGATCGCTGCGGGTTGGGACGGCGCGGCGCGCGCCGTCCTCATCGTCGCCGACAAGATCAAGCCGACATCTGCCGTCGCCATACGGGAGTTGCGAGGGCTGGGTCTGCGGCCGCTCTTGGTTACTGGCGACAACCGGCGCGCCGCTGGAGCCGTAGCGGCGGAGGTGGGCCTCGGGGGCGATGAGGTCGTTGCCGAAGTGCTCCCGCGCGAGAAGGTCGACGTCGTGCGCCGGCTCCAGGCCGAGGGCAAGGTAGTCGCCATGGTCGGCGACGGCGTGAACGACGCCGCCGCTCTCGCCCAAGCCGACCTCGGTCTGGCCATGGGTACCGGCACCGACGTGGCCATCGAGGCGTCCGACCTCACGCTCGTGAGGGGTGACCTGCGCGCCGCCGTCGACGCGATCCGGTTGTCGCGGCGCACCCTCGCCGTCATCAAGGGCAACCTCTTCTGGGCGTTCGCCTACAACGTCGCTGCTATCCCGTTGGCCGCGGCCGGCTATCTCAACCCGATGATCGCCGGCGCGGCCATGGCGTTCTCGTCAGTTTTCGTGGTGACCAACAGCCTGCGGCTCCGGCGCTTCCGTCCACAAAAAATCACTTCCACCCGGATCTAAGAAGTTCCCAAGAAGGGGCCAGAACCGACCCTGAGGTACAAAGGCTTGGGGCAGACTCGACGCTGGCGGTCGTCCGTCGGCGCGCCGTCATTGGAGGGGAACACAGTTGATCGAAGCTGTCGGTCTGACCAAGCGCTATGGCTCGACACTGGCTGTTGACGGTCTGAGCTTCGTCGCCCGCAAGGGACTCGTCACTGGGTTCCTCGGACCCAACGGCGCCGGCAAGTCCACCACCATGCGCATGATCGTCGGGCTCGACGCGCCCAACGCCGGACGGGTCAGCGTCAACGGCCGGCCGTATAGCGATCTCCGCTTCCCTCTCCGCGAGGTGGGCGCCCTGCTCGAGGCCAAGGCCATTCATCCCGGCCGCTCCGCTCGCAACCATCTGCTGTGGCTGGCCGAGGCCAACGGCATCGGCCGGCGGCGCGTCGACCAGGTACTCGAAGAAGTGGGATTGGCGAGTGTGGCCCGACGGCGGTCGGGGAGCTTCTCTCTGGGCATGGGCCAGCGGCTCGGTATCGCTGCCGCCCTCCTTGGTGACCCCGAGGTCGTGGTGCTCGATGAACCCGTCAACGGGCTCGATCCCGAAGGCATTCTCTGGGTGCGCACACTCCTTCGGTCTCTGGCCGCTGAAGGCCGCACCGTGTTCGTGTCGAGCCACCTGATGAGCGAGATGTCCCTCACCGCGGACCACCTCGTGGTGATCGGTCGGGGTCATCTCATTGCTGACGCCAGCGTGAGCGAGTTCATCCGCTCCAGCTCTGCAAACCACGTCAAGGTCGTGTCCCCGCAAGCGGCCGCCCTCAAGGACCGCATAGAACAGGGCGGGGGCAGTGCAGTTGTCGACGGCGACGAGACCTTGGTCGTGACCGGCCTCGACTGCCGGGAGGTCGGCACTCTGGCCGCCGAGGCGGCCCTCACCCTGTACGAGCTCTCGCCCCAGAACGCATCCCTCGAGGAGGCCTTTATGGAGATGACCCGCGACAGCGCCGAGTTCCTGGGTGAGGCCCAGACCGCGGGCCCGGTGCGACCGTGACCACGACTGTCGCCGACGCCCCAGCGCCGTCGCGCCGCCCACCGTCGGCGCTTCAGATCTTCGCGGCCGGCGTTCGGTCGGAATGGATCAAGCTGCGCTCGGTTCGGTCCAGCATGTGGTCGTTGCTGGTCACCCTGATCATCACGGTCGGCCTCGGGGCCCTGTTCTGCGCCGCTCGGGTGAGCCGCTGGGACCGCCTCGACCCGGGAGAGCTCCGCAACTTCGACCCCACCCGGTTCAGCCTCAACGGGCTCTTTCTCGCCCAGCTCGCCATCGGCGTTCTCGGCGTGTTGGTCATGAGCTCGGAGTACGCCACCGGCCAGATCCGGGCCACCCTCGGTTCCATGCCGCAGCGGCGCACGATGCTGGCGGCCAAGACAGCCGTCTTCGCAGCCGTCGTGCTGGCCGTCGGCCTCGTCGCCTGTGGGGCCGCTTTCGGCCTGGGTCAGCTCATCTTCAACGCCAAGCACGCGGGAGTTTCGATCTCCGATCCCGGCGTCCTCCGCGCCGTGGTGGGAGGTGCATTTTACCTGGTGGCGATCGGAACTCTCGGCTTGGCGCTCGGCGTGATCCTGCGCCGGACGGCCGGCGCCATCGCCACGCTCGTCGGGCTTCTGCTCGTCCTGCCGATCCTCGTCAACTTCTTGCCGTCGCCCTGGAACGACGACATCAACAAGTACCTCCCGGGTCAGGCCGGCGCCGCCATCTCCCGCGTCGTGCCCGACAGCAGCGCACTCTCGCCGTGGGCCGGCTTCGCCGTCGTGTGCGCATATGTCGTGGTGGCGCTGGTTGTGGGTGCGGTGCTGCTCGACCGCCGCGACGCCTGACCGGCGGGGTCACCAAGGCGAGGAGGCAAGACCGTGTCGATGATGCGGCGCGGTAGGTCGTCGGTTAGGGGCAGTCGGTTCAGTGCGTGATGCCACACGAGAGCGGGTCCGGCCTCGGCGATGA
>JALZBN010000114.1 GCA_030947365.1 Actinomycetota bacterium | reverse complement strand
GGCTCGATCCGGCCCGGCCCGCAGGATCGCTGTCGCCCAACGAGCGGCGCCGGCTTCATCGACACCTCGTCACGACGCTCGCGGATCTGATCGAACGGGGCGGCTCACACGCCGGCGACCTGATGGCGCAGCGCCGACCGGGCGGCGCGTGTCCGAAGGACGGCGCGCCGCTCGTGCACCGAACCGTCGGCGGCCGCACGACCTGGTCGTGTCCCCGCCACCAGACGTAGAGAATGGGAGCCATGCAGAGTCACGACGAGCTGTACATCGACGGCGCGTGGGTGGCGTCGAGCGGTGGCGAACCCATCGACGTGATCGGTGCCGCGACCGAGGAGGTCATCGGACGCGCGCCCGTAGCCTCACCGTCCGACGTCGACCGTGCCGTCCGCGCCGCGCGAGCAGCTCAATCTGGTTGGTCATCGACGACCGTTTCCGAACGGGCACGAACGCTGGCGCTGCTGCAGGAGGGCCTCACCGCCCGCATGAGCGAGATCGCCACGCTCGTAGCCCAGGAAGTCGGTATGCCATTGCCGATGGCGATGCTCATCCAGGCGGGGGCGGCAGCGTTCGTCATGGGCTCCTACGTCGACATCGTCCAGCGCTTCCGCTTCGAGCAGGAGGTTGGAAACTCGGTCGTCGTTCGGGAGCCGGTGGGGGTCGTCGGCGCTATCACACCCTGGAACTATCCGCTCTACCAACTCGTTTGCAAAGTCGCACCGGCGTTGGCCGCGGGTTGCACGATCGTGGCCAAGCCCAGTGAGGTTGCGCCCCTTTCCACGTTCATCCTGGCCGACATCGTCCATGAAGCCGGTGTCCCTCCGGGAGTCTTCAATCTCGTTACTGGCGACGGGGTGATCACTGGCAACGCGCTCGCCACCCATGCCGACGTCGACATGATCTCGTTCACAGGCTCGACCGCGGCCGGCGAGGCCATCGCCCGCCAGATCGCGGGCTCATTGAAACGGGTGACTCTCGAGCTCGGCGGAAAGTCGGCCAGCATCATCCTCGACGACGCCGATCTCGAGGAGGCCGTCAGGTCGAGCGCCAGCCAGTGCTACCTCAACTCTGGCCAAACGTGTATCGCGTGGTCACGCCTCTTGGTCCCAGTACACCGGCACGACGAAGCCGTGTCGTTCGCCCGCAAAGTCGCCGAGGGCTTCACCTTGGGCGATCCACTCGATGCCAACACCGACCTCGGCCCGCTTGCATCCGATGCCCAGCGCCGGCGCGTCACCGACTACATCCGCACCGGTATCGACGAAGGGGCAACCCTCGTCACCGGGGGGGCGGAGCAACCCGACGGCCTGGCACGCGGATACTTCGTGAAGCCGACGGTGTTCGCCGACGTACGGCCGGAGATGACAATCGCTCGGGAGGAGATCTTCGGGCCGGTACTGTCGATCATCCCTTATCGCGATGAAGCAGAAGCCGTGGCGATTGCCAACGACTCGCCCTACGGGCTGCACGGCGCGGTGTTCTCCGCCGACCAGGAGCGGGCCACCCGGCTCGCTCGTCAACTTCGCACCGGCCAGGTCGACATCAACGGTGGAGGGTTCAACTTCTCGGCGCCGTTCGGCGGCTACAAGCGCTCGGGTCTCGGTCGCGAGCTTGGAGAAAAAGGCCTCGAGGAATACCTCGAGGTGAAGTCGCTGCAGTTCTAGATGATCCCTCAGCCGCTAACACGCACGCTCCGGCCGACCGACCCGATCGACCTTCGCCTCACCCTCGGGCCACTACAACGCGGACGCGCCGACCCGTGCATGCGCTTCACGCCAAGCGGCGTCTGGCGCGCGACTCGCACCCCTAACGGCGCGGCGACGACGCAGATCCGGGTGGCGGACGGCGCGATCTGCATGCGGGCGTGGGGACCCGGCGCGGACTGGGCGATAGAAGCCTTCCCCGCCCTGGTGGGCGCCGACGACAACGTCGCCGATTTCGTGCCCCGAGACCCGGTCGTCGCCGGGCTCCACCGGCGCTTGAACGGCCTGCGTATTGGACGATCCGGAAGCGTCACCGAGGCTCTCGTGCCAACCATCATCGAGCAGAAGGTCGTCGGCATCGACGCCAAGCGAGCGTATGCGAAGCTCGTACGGGCATTGGGCGAACCCGCACCTCGCGCACCGATGGCGCTGACGCTGCCCCCCGACCCGCGCCTACTGGCGACGACGCCGTCGTGGGCCTTTCACCGCTTCAACATCGAGCGGCGCCGCGCCGACACCGTTCGCCGCGCCTGCTCCTACGCGACGCGCCTCGACGAGACGGCCACCATGTCAACAACCGATGCCTACCAACGACTCACCGCTTTACCCGGCATCGGGCCCTGGACGGCTGCCGAGGTGGCCCTCATCGCCCTCGGAGACCCCGACGCCGTGAGCGTCGGCGACTACCACCTTCCCGACCAGATTGCATTCGCACTGGCGGGCGAGAACCGGGCTGACGACGCCAGGATGCTCGAGCTGCTCAAGCCCTACTGCGGACAGCGCGCCCGGGTCATCCGGTTGATTGTCTCCGGCGCGCCGTCACCACCCAGATTCGGACCCCGGATGCCGCGCCGATCCATCGCCATCATCTGAACCGCCGATCGTGTCCGGCAGGGCCTCCGCGAAAGCACTGGCCCAGTCCGTGTAGCCGGTGAATCCCGGGTGAAAGCCATCGGCAGCGAGCTTCCCGCGCCACGGCGGTCCGGTGTGAGCCCACACGTCGGCGACCACCAATCCCTTTCTGGGGGCCTCCGAGCGAATGATCTCGTTGACAACCGTGGCCCGCGCCGGGCGTAGGCCTTGCGGCAGGGTGGCGATCATCGCTCCTCGGGGAAGGCGCGCCATGATCAACCTCATCTCCTCCTCCAGGCGATTCACGGGAGTACGGAGTAGATCGTTGGCGCCGATGGCACACGTCACGAGCCGGGGAATCTCGTCGAGCGACGCGAGCTTCGGCAGCTGGGCATTCAGCACGTCGCCGGCTCGGGCTCCCGACCGGGAAAGGTTCAGAATCCTCCAGGGCGGCGGGGACTGCTCGTCGAGGAGCCTGCGCAGTTGCCCGACGTAGCCGGCGTCGAAACTCGGCGCGCCGATGCCCTGTGCCGTCGAATCACCGAGGACGGCCCAGAGGTCACCTTCACCACCAACGGCACCTCCGTTGGCTTCTTCCCATGCCCGCGCATATGCGGCCACTTGGGCGTGAACCTCCCGCACGCCTGGCAGCACGATCCGAAGCAGGCGCCCAAACCGGGCCACGACTCGACCGGACTGTCCTTCCTCCACGGAGGAGAGCTTAGATTTGGTCCGCTAGAGAAGTGCGGTGAGCGTGGCCGCATCGAGGACGCCGCGGCAGTTGGTCGCGGCCTTGTCGGCAAGTACCTCGGCCGGAGACCCCGGCGCGCCGAACCCGCTCAAGACCAAGTCGGCTGCACTGAGGTCATGCCCGACCGTGTACTCGTTCACGACGATGGCGCACCTCAAGTCGGCGGCGCGAGCGGCGAGAAGCCCCTCGCCAGAGTCCTCTACCGCCACCGCGTGCCGGGGATCGGCGTCGAGGCGGTCGAGTGCGATGACGTAAGCCTCAGGATCTGGCTTGCGATTGGTGACGTCGTCGCCGGTGACGACGGCGTGAAAGTGGACCTCCGGAAGCAGGCGACGCAACAGGCGGTCGACCCAGGTTCGGCTCCCCGTGGTTGCCACCGCCAGCTGGACGCCAGTGCCCGCAAGCTCGTCGAGGAGGCGTTTCGCTCCTGGCCGTAGCTGCAGCCGTCCCTCATCGACCATCGTCAGCAGCAGGTCGGTCTTGCGTGCGTGCAGCGCCGGTGCAAGCCGCTTTCGCTCCGAGGCCTCGACTGCCTGAGTGACGAGGTAGCTGTCGATCCGGCGTTGTCCACCGGTGACATGCAACAGCTCGCCGTACTCCGCCTCGCCCCACCGATAGGGCAAACCGAACTCCTCGAACGCAAGGTTGAAGGCGACGCGATGTCCATCCCGCTCGCTGTCGACGAGAGTGCCGTCGACATCAAAGACGACAGCGCGAAGCTCGGGTCTAGAACTCAGGACCGACGGGCGGTAGTCCTCCACCGCGAAGGATGTCGTCGTCACCGCCGACAGCAGCGGTGCGCAGGTCGGCGAAGGCCTCGTCGATGTCGCGACCCCACATATCCCATGTCGACAGCCGGTTGCTCACCATCTGGGTGGCAACCGGCAGAGCCAGCGGCGTCTCCTCGTCTTGGAGCACAAGCCCTTCTTCGGCCAGTACGCCCTCGATGATGCGACGAACCGCCAAGAGGTCGTCGTGCATGTCGACCCTTAGCAGCACCGTTCCGGCGCCGATCCTCAACGCGATGCCGTCGTCGCGATGAGCCCGCAGAATGCGGCCCTCGACATGAAGCAAGTCTGAGTGCGGCGCGGGCTCCCCATTCAGGAAGGCGCGCGCCACAGCGTCATCGTCGCCGACAGGGCCATGGGGTTCTGCAAAGGGTGGGAGCGGCCAATCGGTCACGCTCCGGGCCTGCCTTGGATCAGGCGAGCTTCTCGGCCTGAACGGCTGCGGCGGTCAGGCCCGCGGCCGTGTCGACCAGGTTCCCGTTGATGCGCTCGACCGCGGGGCCGATGACGGCGCATTGCGTCTCGACGGCGCGCACACCGAAGGTGATGCGAGCGCAGTTGGCCGAGATGCTGTTGAGCTGGCGGGCAATGATGCTCAGATAGATGGCCAAGATGACGACGAGAGCCGCAATCTCGACAACGCTAAGAATGATACGCCACGTCATCGTCGGCCTCCTGCCGCAGAAGTGAGTAGATCTGCATGACGCTGAACTTCCTCGCGAAGGTCAGCGGTAATCGTCGTCGTCTGGGTGAGCATCCAGGTGGTAGCCGTGTTCTGGGCCACCCGGGTTGCCGTTTCCCACGTCTCCCGCACGTTGCGGTCGATGTCGGCGACGAACTGAACCAGGAGGAACAACAGCAAGATGACGGCCGAGATCACAACGGCACCGAGGCCGAGTGTGACCGACCAAAAGGTG
>JALZBN010000003.1 GCA_030947365.1 Actinomycetota bacterium | reverse complement strand
CCCCCCCACGCCACCACCACCCCAAAGCCGACGACCAACGCCGCCCAGGCCAAGACCCTTGCATCACAGCCCCTTCGATTCGAGCCCAACCGGGGCCAGGCCGATGCCCGGTTCGCATTCCTTGGGCGTGGACCGACCGACCTGGGGCTGTCGCCGACGGGCGTGAGCTTCGCCGCCAGCCCAGGAGCGAATGTGGCGATGCGCTTCGTCGGCGGCCGCGCCGACGCGCCGATGGCCGGCCTCGACCCCCTGGCCACCAAGGCGAGCTACATCACCGGCCCCGATCCGGCGGCCTGGCAGACCGGCCTGCCCACCTACGGGCGGGTGCAGGCCAAGGGCGTGTATCCCGGCGTCGACGTCGTCTACCGACCGGCGCCCCAGGGCTTCGAGTACGACCTCATGGTGGCACCCGGCGCGGACACCGGCATTATCGCAATGACATTTGACGGTGCCGCCGGCCTCATCCTCGACGTTAACGGCGACCTACTCGTGGGCACCGGCGCGGCCACTCTGCGCCAACACCGGCCCGTCGCGTACCAGGACATTGCCGGACACCATCGCACCGTGCCCGTGGCCTACGTCATTCGCGGTGACAAGGTCGACTTTCGCCTCGGGGCCCACGATGTTTCGCGACCGCTGGTTGTCGACCCACAACTGACCTACTCCACTTATCTGGGAGGAAGTGGCTTCGACACTCAGGTGAGCCCCGGGCCCGATGGAAGCGTGTATATCGCTGGCACCACCCGGCGCGGTGGCTTCCCAGCGGGTCCCGGCTCGGTGCTACAGCCCAATTCTCCCGGCGGGCTGTATCAGGTCGGTGTAGCGAGGTTCGATCGCCAAGGTCGTCTGGAGTGGGCTACCTATCTAGGACCTTCGGACAACGCCACAGGGCTGGCGGTCGACTCTCAAGGGAGCGCTTATGTCAGCGGGGCAATGAGTCTGTCGGAGCAGTTTCCAACTACGGCCAGCGCGGCGCGCGGATGCGGCTTCAGCGACGACTATTTGGCTAAGCTCGACGGCAAAGGCGAGCGGCTCCTTTACTCCACCTGCGTGGGTCCAAACGGTAATTCTAACGGCGGTGGGGGGTCCCGCGTCGTCTTGGGCGGCCTGGGGCTGGCCTACGTCGCTAGCAGGTCACAGGACCCCAACTTCCCGATCAAGAACGCATTCCGCGACACCATGCCAGCGGGTGGCTCCGGGGTCACCCTGTCGCTGTTCGATACAAGCCGCTCAGGCGAGGATTCGCTTGCGTTCTCTACCTGGGTAGGTGGGGGCGAAGTGCGCGGCATGGCAGCGACGGCGGATGGCGTGGTTTTCACTGGCATCGCCTTCAGCGTCGATTTCAGCACCCCGCCCGACTTCCCCTCGGCGAGCACCAACGCCGAAATGGGCCCTGGAGCGTGCGTGCTGAATCCAGACTTCGGGGGCCGCGGCTACGTGGCGCGCTTTCGGGCAGGCGGGACCGGGCCTCCCCAGTTGACCTGGTCGGCGTGTCTGGGCCCGGTGGTACCCCTGGCGGTGGCGGTCGACCCGGCGACTCAGCACATCTACGTCGGCGGATTCGTCTTTCCCGCCATCAACGATCTGGCTACTACCCCCACCGCCTACCGGGCGCGAGAGCAGGTGAGTTCGAACGACAACTTCCTGGCCGAGTTCGACCCCACCGCCGGGGGCACGGGGTCGCTGCGCTACCTGACGCAGCTGGGAGGCAACGGCAACGATGCCGCGATGCCCGGCGACCCCAGCTCGATGGCGCTGACCGCCGGCCTTGACGGGCATGTCTTCGTCAGCACGGCCAGCACCTCGACCGACCTGCCGGTGCGTAACCCGGTCACGCCGACCGGGCCCCGGGGCGGACCATCTGACGTGTGGGTGGTCGAACTCGACACGTCCAAGTCCGGAGACGCGTCGCTGGTTTCGTCGTCGGTGTTCGGCGGCAGCGGGGGGGAGGAGATCTACAACTCGGCACTTGATCCAACGGCGGGTGACATCCTCATTGCCGGCAACACCGGGTCGTCTGACTTTCCCATCACTGCCGACGCGGCCCAAACTCAGGGGGGCGGCTTGCTGTTCCTACGCCTCGCCCCGTCGCCGTCGATCACCTCGGTCGCCCCGAGCGCGGCTCTGGCGTGTGGCGGCACGACCGTCGACGTCACTGGACGCAAGCTCGGGATCCCGACGTCGGTGACCTTCGGCGGTACCCCCGCCGCGAATGTCGAGGTTGTCGATGACACCCACCTGCGGGTGGTGGCCCCCTCCCGCGCGCCGGGCACTGTCGATCTCAGCGTCACCACTTCGGCCGGGGTTGCATCGGTTCCCTTCACCTATGACCCGGCACCGACACCGCAAATCGCCAGCCTGACCCCCGATCGAGGACCGGTCGACGGCGGCACCCCGGTCTCGATCGCCGGCAGCGGCTTCGACTGCGCCCGCCAGGTCAGCTTCGGGGGAGTGGTGCTCGACGTCACGCCTTCGCCCACCCTCACCGTCACTTCTCCGGCACATGGTCGTGGCGTGGTCGATGTGGTCGTTCTCGCCGACAACGGCGGCACCACATTGTCGTCGAACCCGGCGAGCTTCACCTACCAGGCCTTCCCGGCGCTCAGTGCGGTATTGCCCACGTGTGGTGCAGTTGGTGGCAAGACCCAGGTGCTGCTCGTCGGAACAGACCTCGCCGGGGCCTCGACGGTCAACTTCGGACAGACCCCGGTCCCGGCATTCGCCAACCCCGCCGATGCCGACCACCAGGTCGCAGCGGAGAGCCCGCCCCTCGATCCCGGCGTCTATGACATCACCGTCGTCGGCCCCGATGCCACCAGTGCCGTGGTCCCGGGCCTCACCTTCACCGTCCCCTGTGCCTCGGTCCCCCCAGCCGGTCCTCCGGGTGGCAGTGACCAACCCGTCGGTGGCACCAACCAACCCGTCCAGCCCGGTGGAACCCTGCCGTCGTCGCCACCGACGGGTGGGCTCACCAGTCCCGGCTTTGTCACCTCCCCGGGGTCCGGAGCAAACCTGAGCGCGGCGGGGGGCTTCACCAACCCCCCGACGCCGGCGGCCAGCCTCGGACTGTCGACCACGCCGGTGCTGCCGGTACCCGCTCCGACCAGCGGTGGCCTGTCCGCACAGTCGGCTTCGGTCCCGCCCCCGACACCTCCGCCGCTGGCGTCGCCGACGGGAGTCCCAGGGGCAACGAGCCAAGGTGCGGCCCAGCCCGGCATCGCCCCGTCGCGCGACCAAGGCCCTTCCAGTGCCCCGCAATACAACATGGTGGGCGGGCGTGACCCCGAACTCAGCATTGCCTACCAGGCAGTCGGAACCCTCGTCCTGCTCCTCGGCTGCGCCGTTGGGGCACGAGCACAGGCCAAGACCAAGCGATCCCGCCCCCGGCGCGCCTGGGCCTACCGATGACCAAAACCATCTACTGCAACGCAATGAAAGGTGACCTGACAATGCACGCACGACATGGTTCGAGGAGCGGCACCCGTATGCCGTCGGCAGTGGTCCGGATGACTGTGGCAATGGCCTCGGCCGCGCTTCTCGCCGGACTTCTTCCGGGTGGGCAGGCCGGAGCCGCTTGGCCCGGGACCAACGGAAAGATCCTCTTCGAGAAGATCGGTTCCGATGGTCGCACGGTCGTAGCCAAGGACGGCCTGGCCGGCAGTGAGGCCGAGGTCGTCCACGGCCCGCATCCAGCCGGTTGCACCACCTGTGGCGCTCGGGACGGGCGCTACTCGCCCAATGGCACAAAGATCGTCTATTCGGAGACGGGCGGCGCTGGCCAACAGATCTTCGTCGCCACCGTGGACAGCGCCGGGCTCGTCACGGGTACGCCAACCCAGGTGACGACCGTCGGCACCGACAACAACAGCCCCTCGTGGTACCCCGACAGCACACGGATCGCCTTCTACAGCAGGCGTGATGCCCCCAACGGCGAGATCTACGAGATGGACACGGCGGTTGGCGAGACCAGCGTGACCCGGCTGACCAACAACAAGACCCCCACAGTCGACCCGTTCGATGGCTCTCCGTTCGTGTCACCCAACGGGTCGACGATCATGTTCAACAGCGACCAAGGTTCGCCGAACTCGTCGCAGATCTGGCTCATGGATGCAGATCCTGCCCACGCCGTCAGTGGTGTCGCCCCCCACCGGCGCCGACTATTCCCGACGACCGCGCAGTTCGATAGCGGGTCGAGCTGGGCGCCTGATGGGTCAAGGCTGGCTTTTTCGAGCCATCAGACCGGCAACTTCGACGTCTTCGTTGTGAATCTCACGGGAACCGACGCTTCCGACATTGTTGCCGGCGCTGTCACCAACCTCACCCCCGGCAGCTCAAATGGCGACACTCGGGCGATCTTCTCTCCGGATGGAACGAAGATTCTCTATGAAAGCGTGGTGCCGCCGACGCCCGCGAACCCATTCCCTAATCCCGATATGTACGTCGTCGGCAGCACCGCGGCCGGCCCGGCTCCCGCCCTCGTGGTCGCCAGCGCAAGCCCCACCGACTGGGCTCGCACAGCGGGCTCCGGCACCACCCACCACGCGCCGGCGGACTTCGACGGCAACGGCAGCACCGACGTGTCGGTGTTCCGACCTTCGAACGGCACCTGGTACGTCAACGGCGGAGCAACCACCACCTGGGGCACCTCCGGTGACATCCCCGTGCCCGGCAACTACACCGGAACCGCCACCACCAACGTGGCCGTGTATCGACCTGGATCTGCTGGAACCTGGTACATCAACGGCGGTCCCATCGTCACCTGGGGCACCACAGGAGACATCCCCGTACCGGGTGACTACAACGGCGACGGCACCACCGACATCGCCGTGTTCCGACCGAATACCGGCACCTGGTTCGTCAACGGCGGTGCCGTCACCAACTTCGGCACCGCAGGCGACATCCCGGTACCGGGTGACTACAACGGCGACGGCACCACCGACATCGCCGTCTATCGACCCTCCACCGGCACCTGGTACGTCAACGGCGGAGGAATCACCAACTGGGGAATCTCAGGTGACGTCCCCGTCCCCGGGGACTACAACGGCGACGGCACCACCGACATCGCCGTGTTCCGACCCTCCACCGGTACCTGGTACGTCAACGGCGGAGCGATCGTGAACTGGGGAACGTCAGGTGACATCCCCGAGCCGGGCAACTACTCCGGCACCGCCACCACCGACATCGCCGTCTACCGGCCCGGTACCAACACCTGGTTCGTGCGCAGCGGCGCCACCACCACCTGGGGCACCACCGACGACATCCCCTTGCCGCTGCCGGCGGCCATTCGCATGGCGTCGTTTCCGGGGCCCTAACTGAAGGTCAGATCGTGCGACCTCATCACCTCCTTGAAGGGCGAGACGGTGGGCACCGTGGGTCAGACCCGCGACATTTGGGAAAGGCCGCGCCGGGCGAGACGTCGATGTGGAGATCTCAATTGACCCTCCGTTAGGAGCGACGTGATTCTGAGTAGCAACCTCAAGCGCGGATTGGTGGCCCTTGCGGCGATCGTCGGCCTGGTTACGGTCGGGCAGCCGGCCAGGGCCTCATCCGTGCCGAACGGAGCAATCCTCTTCAACCGGTTCACCGACCAAGGCCCGAACGCGCCGCTGGCCGTCGAGGTGCGCGCCGCCGACTTGAGCGGCTCGGCCGACAGGGCTGTCGTGCCGCGAGATGCACGTGACGCCCGCTACTCGCCCGACGGCGCCAAGATTGTCTACACCGGGGCTTTGCCGCTGGGCTCCGAGGGTGACAAGAACAACGAGATCTTCGTGGCCGACGTCGATGGCTCCGGGGCGATCGTGGGCACGCCCACGCAACTGACACACAACGGCAAGCCCGACGACCCTGTGCAGGCGAACGATCAGGGCCCGTCGTGGTCGCCCGATGGCAAGAGCATCGTCTTTTCGAGCAACCGGGAGACGGGCAACGACGAGATCTACGTCATGGACGCGCAAGGCGGTGACACCGCGGGGCTGCACCGGCTCACCAACAACTTCAAGACCGAGACTGACGATCCCGCCGACATGCTCCCGGTGTATTCGCCTGATGGCTCGACGATCGCCTTCACCAGCAGTCGGGGCCCGAAGAAGCTTCCCCAGATCTACCTAATGGACGCGGATCCCGCCCATGCGGTGAACGGCAACGCCAGCAACCAGCGCCCTCTGTTCGCAGGCCCCGACCCCGGCCAGTTCGACTCCAACCCGAGCTGGTCGCCCGACGGCAAGCACCTGGCGTTCGACAGCAACCGCACGAGCAACTTCGACTTCGAGATCTACGTCGCCGATCTGAGTGGCACCAACGCCGTTGACATCGCCGTCACCTCGGTCACCAACGTCACGAACAGTCCCTCCACCCGAGACCTGCAGCCCGTGTTCTCGCCAGACGGCACCAAGATCGCCTTCAGCCGGACAACCTCGTATCAGGTACCGGATGAGGCCGTCTATGTCATGGATAGCGATGGCCAGAACCCCACGCTGCTGGTCGCCCACGGAGATCCGACCGGGTGGAGTTCCCTTGGCGCGCCGCCCGAGCCGCCTTCCACGTTGGCGCCGGTGCTCGCGCCGTCCACCTCGAGTCCCGCCCTCGCCGCAGCACCACAGTCGAATAGTTCCAGTGACGATCCTCCGGTCGGGTGGTTGCTCCTCGGCGCGGGGGTTGTTGTCGCGTCCGGCACCGGCGTCGCCGTATGGCGTCGCCATCGTCCGGGTGCATGATCAACCTCCGATAAGAAGCCCGGGGGCTCGCAGTGCACCCGGGTAGATTGGCCGCGTGCTCCGCTTCTTGACCGCCGGTGAGTCGCACGGTCGCGCCCTCATCGTCACCGTCGAGGGGATGCCGGCCGGCGTGCCGATACAGGCGGAGGAGATTCAGGACGAACTGGCGCGCCGTCGGCTCGGGTTCGGCCGCGGGCCCCGCATGCGTTTCGAGAAGGACGCCCTCACGATCATCGGCGGTGTCCGCCACGGCCGCACCCTCGGTTCGCCGGTTTCGATAGAGATCGCCAACACCGAGTGGCCCAAGTGGGAGAAGGAGATGGATCCCGCGCCGGGGCAGACAGCGAAGCCGCTCACCCGTCCCCGGCCGGGTCACGCCGACCTCGCCGGAATGCAGAAGTACGGCTTCGGCGACGCTCGCGACGTGCTCGAGCGAGCCTCGGCGCGTGAGACGGCGGCGCGAGTTGCCGCCGGCGCGCTGGCCAAGGCGTTGCTGGCCCACCTGGGCATGCAGGTCATCTCCCATGTGGTGCAGATGGGGCCGGTGGTGTCGAAGTCGTCCGCTCGACCCGAGCCCGCCGACCTCGTGCACGTCGACGAGTCTCCGGTTCGCTGTTTCGACCCTGAGGCCGAGGCCGCCATGATCACCGAGATCGAGGCCGCGGCCAAGGCCGGCGACTCTCTCGGCGGTGTCGTGGAGGTTCTCGGCTACGGCGTGCCGGTCGGGCTCGGCAGCCACGTGCACTGGGACCGGCGCCTCGACGCTCTGCTGGCCCAGGCGCTCATCAGCATCCCCGCCATCAAAGGTGTCGAGCTCGGCGAGGGCTTCGACGTTGCCGGCCGACGCGGGTCGGAGGCGCACGACGCCATCCTTTGGGACACCGAGGACGGCACGTACCGGAGGGCCACCTCGCGCGCCGGCGGCATCGAAGGGGGTATGTCGACCGGCGACATCCTCGTCGCCCGCGCCGCCATGAAGCCGCTCTCCACCCTCAACCGGCCCGTGTTGCGCACCGTCGACACCGAGACCAAAGAAGAGACGGTTTCGTTCAAGGAGCGCACCGACGTCACCGCGGTTCCCGCAGCCGGCGTTGTGGCGGAGACCATGGTCGCCCTCGTGCTGGCATCGGAGGCGCTGCGTAAGTTCGGCGGCGACTCCCTCGAAGAGGTCGTTCGCAATCGCGATGGCTTCATCGCCTCTCTCAAGTAGCCGGTGCCACACATCGTGCTCGTGGGGATGATGGGAGCGGGCAAGACGACGGTGGGTCAAGCACTCGCGGCGCGCCGGGGCTGGGAGTTCGTCGACAGCGACGCCCAGGTCGAGGCTCGCGCCGGAAGGACCGTGGGCGAGATTTGGCGCGCCGACGGGGAGCCGGGTTTTCGTGCCCTCGAGTCGCAGGCCCTGGCCGAGGCCCTCGGGGCGGCCAAGCCGACGGTGATCGCGGCCGCGGGCGGCACCGTGCTCGATGCCGACAACCGCGCCGTGCTGCGCGACCACTGGCCGGTGGTCTGGCTGCGCGCGGATCCGGCGACGCTCGCCGATCGGTTGGGCGAGGGATCCGGTCGCCCATTGCTCAGCACTGACCCACCAGGGGCCCTGAAGGCGCTCGCGGTCGAGCGCGAGCCTCGTTACACCGAGGTAGCCGACATCGTCATTGAGGTCGACCAGTTGCAGCCGCCAGAGGTGGTCGAGGCGGTCGAGGCGGCACTACGCGAGCAAGGCGACGCGCGGTCGTGATCACCGTTCCGGTCTCCCTCGGCGACAGGTCGTACGACGTGCTCGTTGGCGCGGGAGCGCGCCACCGGCTCACTGAGGTGATTCCGGTCGGCGCGGGCCGCGCCGCCATCGTCACTCAGCAAGCGATCGGCGTCCCGGTCGACAGCGGCATCGAGCAACATACGTTCACCATCGACGCCGGCGAGGACGCCAAGTGTCTCGAGACAGTTGAGGAGCTGTGCCGCGGCTTCGCCCGGTGGGGCCTCACCCGCGCCGACGTTGTCGTCGCTGTCGGTGGGGGAGTTGTCACCGACACCGCGGGCTTTGCCGCCGCCGTCTATCACCGGGGCGTGCCGGTCGTGCACGTGCCGACGACCTTGCTCGGCCAGGTCGACGCAGCCATCGGCGGCAAGACGGGCGTGAACCTTCCCGAGGGCAAGAACCTGGTCGGCGCGTTCTGGCAGCCGTCGGCCGTGCTCTGCGATACCGAAGTGCTCGAGACCCTTCCGCCCGAGGAATACCGCAGCGGGCTCGGAGAGATGGCGAAGTACCACTTCTTGTCGTCGGGGCCCGATCTCGCCGACCTCCCGCTTGACGAGCGGGTGGCGCGCTGCGTGGAGATCAAGGCCGAGTTCGTCTCTGCCGACGAGCGTGAACAACCGCGCGGCGCGAGCAGCCAGCGCAGCCGCGCCATCCTCAACTACGGCCACACCCTGGCCCACGCCCTCGAGACCGCCGACCACTACGCGCTGCGCCACGGTGAGGCCGTCGCCATCGGGCTCGTCTTCGCGGCGCGCCTGGCCCGGCGCCTCGGGCGCATCGACGACGAGCGAGTTGCAGAACACGAGAAGGTGGTTCGGGCCTACGGTCTGCCCGACCGAGTTGCGCCGAACCACGACGTGGGAGTCCTCGTTGATCTCATGGCCCGAGACAAGAAGGCCGTCGACGGGTTCACCTTCGTTCTCGATGGGCCCCGGGGTGTCGAAGTCGTAGCCGGAATTGACCGCGAGCCCATAGAGACCACCCTGGAGGAGATGCGATGAGTGACGTTGAGCCCGAGGTGGAGCCCGAGGTGGAGACCGGGGCCGAACCCGCGCCCGAACCCGCGCCCGAGCCCGGGCCCGAAGAGGTGCTCGAAGCGCCACTGGTGCTGCTGCTGTCGGGACCCAATCTCAACCTGCTCGGCGAGCGAGAGCCGGAGATCTACGGCACCGACACCCTCGACGATCACGCCGCGCGCGCCGAGACCGCAGCCGGCGACTACGGGCTCGTGTTCGAGCACTTCCAGTCGAACCATGAGGGCCAACTGGTCGATGCGGTGCAGGCCGCCCGAGGGCGGGCGTCGGCCATCATCGTCAACGCCGGGGCGCTGACCCACTACGCGTGGTCGCTGCACGATGCGTTGGC
Source organism: Actinomycetota bacterium (assembly GCA_030947365.1). GTDB lineage: Bacteria > Actinomycetota > Acidimicrobiia > Acidimicrobiales > AC-14 > JALZBN01. The sequence goes on along the minus strand of JALZBN010000003.1, from coordinate 17,249 downwards.
GTCGTTCGACGGGTACGTCGTTGAGTTGCACCTGTCGAACCCCAATGCCCGCGAGCCGTGGCGGCAGACGTCGGTGATCGCGCCGGTTGCCCACGGCACGATCAGCGGCTTCGGCGGCCTGGGCTACGAGTTGGCCGTGGAGGCCGTCGCCCGCCTACTGAGCTGAGGCTTCGCCCGCCAACCAGCGACGCACTTCGGCTTCGAGGAGGTCGAGGGGTAGGGGGCCGTGGCCGAGAACCTCGTCGTGAAAAGTGCGCAGGTCGAAGGCAGTTCCGAGCGTGTCGGACGCGAGGCGACGGAGGTCTCGCAGCCGGATCGCGCCCAGCGTGTAGGCCAGCGCCTGGGCCGGCCACCCGATGTAGCGGTCGACCTCGACTTCGACGTCGTGGCCGGGCTTGCCCGTGCGATCGGCCATGAACTCGATCGCCTGCTGGCGGGACCAACCGAGGGCATGCATCCCGGTGTCGACCACGAGGCGCGCCGCCCGCCACGCCTCGAAGACGAGAGCGCCGAACTCGTCGTAGGGGTCGTCGTAGAGACCGATGTCGTGGCCCAGGCTCTCGGCATACAGTCCCCAGCCCTCGATGTAGGCGGTCTCGTTGAGGTTGCGGCGCCAGGGATGAAGGCCGCCCACCTGCTGGGCGAGCGCGAACTGGAGGTGGTGCCCGGGCACAGCCTCGTGCAGCGCCAGCGGCACCATCTCCCACGTCGGACGTTGATCGAGCTGGTAGGTGTTGGCGAGGAAGAACCCGGGCCGGCCGGCTTCGACCGACCCGGGCAAGTAGTACGCCGCCGGCGCGGTCTTCTCGGCATGCGCCGGCATGGGCGACACGCCGTAGGGGAGCCACGGGACGGTGCCGAACAAGCGTGGCAGTTCGGGGTCGATGCGCTTGCATAGGGCGCGGTAGGCGTCGACGAGTTGCTGCGCTGATCCAGCGAAGAACCGAGGGTCGTGGTGGACGTGGTGAAGGAACTCTTCGCGACGCGACCCAAACCCGGCGCGCTCAATGGCGGCGTCCATTGCCGCGCCGATGCGTTCGAGCTCGTCGAGGCCGATCTGGTGGATGGTCTCAGGGTCGAGGTCGGTGGAGGTCTGCTGGCGGATGCGCCACCGGTACCAGTCGGCGCCGTCAGGAAGGTCGGCGATGGCGATCGTCTGACGGCATCCGGAGATGTACGAGTCAATGAGGTAGTTGCGGAGAAGTGTGAATGACGGAAAGACCTCGTCGGCTAGGACACTTTTGGCCGCGGCGCGCAACCGGTTGTGCTCGTCTTGGGGGATCGACGGCGGAAACCGTGTGAAGGCCGTTGCGAGCCCGGAGTGCAGCGGATCGGCGGTCATAAGCTCGTCGATCTGAGCGGCCGCGCCGGCAACGGTGACCTTCGGCGGAACCACCCCGCTGACCAGGCCCTCGGCCATGAGCTCGATCGTGTGATCGACAAGGGTTGGCACGGCAGCCAGGCGCGCGATGACGCATTCGAAGTCGTCGACCGTGTGCAGCGACATGTCGGAAAGCGACAGCGGCACGTCTTGTTGCGGGCCGTTGAGTTGCCCGATGGGAAGTAGGTGGGTCGGGAACTGGAGGCCCTCGGCGTCGATCCGCGAAGCCCGCAGGAACAGGGCGTGATTCAGCCGCCCCTCCTCGTTCATACCTTCTGTGTCGATCGCTTCGATCGCCCGCAGGCGCGCTCTGGTCTGTTCACGCCGGCGGGCGATGGCGTCGGCCGAAAGGTCGGTCCATGTCGCGCCGGGCTGAGGCTCGCCGACCGCGAACCCGAGCTCGGGGAACTCGTTCAGGTCGTAGGCCCACTGCCGGTCCATCAGCTCGACCAGGCGCGCTTCGTTGTCGTTCACCCGCCGACTCCCAGGGCTCGGCGCAGGAACCGCACCTGTAAGAGCAACAGGTTCTCGGCCACGATCTCCTGGGGCGTCATGTGGCTGATTCCGGCGAGGGGCAAGACGGTGTGGTCGCGGCCGGCTTCGAACAGCGCCCGAGAGAGGCGAAGGGTGTGGGCGAATACGACGTTGTCGTCGTTGAGCCCGTGAATCAGCAGCAGCGGCCGAGACAGGTCGCCGGCGTCGTCGACGATTGAGCTGCGCCGGTAGGCGTCGGGCTGCTCGTCGGGCTGGCCGAGATAGCGCTCGGTGTAGTGGGTGTCGTACAGCCGCCAGTCGGTCACCGGCGCGCCGGCGATGGCGGCGTGGAAAACGTCGGGCCGTCTCAGCACGGCCAGCGCGGCGAGATAGCCGCCGAACGACCAGCCCCGGATGGCGACACGATCAAGGTCGAGCCGGGGGTACCGCTTCGCGCTCGCGTGGAGGGCGGTGATCTGGTCGTCGAGGGTGGGCCCGGCCAGGTCGAGGTGCACGGCGCGGTCCCAGGCCCTGCCGCGTCCCCCGGTGCCTCTGCCGTCGGCGATCACCACCGCGAATCCCTGGTCGGCGAACCACTGCGACTCCAGGTAGGCGTTGCGGGCGCGCACCACCCGCTGGTGACCCGGTCCACCGTAGGGGTCGAGCAGCACGGGTAGGCGGGTTGTCTCGTCGGTGTTGGCGGGAAAGAGGACGGCGGTCTCGATCTCGGTGGGCCCGGCGCGCAGGAGCGCCGGCGCGGGACGCACAACCGGGGTCTCGGCGACCGATCGGATCGTTCCGACCAGCTCCCCCTTCCGCTGAATCGTCACCGTGGACCCAAAGTGCTCGAGGTCGGCCGACGCGATCACGACGACGTCTCCGCCGACCACCGCACCGTGACCACCCGGCGCGGTGGTCAGCCGCGAGTTTCCCTGCCAGATGTGGGTCTCGGTCGGGTTCTCCGACGCCACGAACACGATGTCGTCACTGGTGTGGATGACCCCCTGCAGCTGGGCGCCCTCGGGAGATGCGGGCCGGCCGTCAACCAGCAGGCGCAGGGTGTCGTCGTCGTCGACGTAGCCGGCGCTGACGAGCTGGCCCGACTGGGTCCAAGCCGGGACACCCGGCGCCAGGTCGAGCCACGCGTCGTCCGTTACCTCGGTGCGAACGTCGGTGGCTCCCGACTGCGGTTCGACGGTAAGCACCTGAGCTCTCCGTTGATCGCGGGACTGTACGAGCAGCGTCAAGGGCGCCTCCTTTGGCCACGTCACCCGCGCCAGGTACGGGAAGGTCTTACGATCCCAGTCGACCTCGACGGTCGGGCCGTCAAGGGTCACGACGTGGAGGGTGACGTCGGCGTTCGCGGTACCAGCGGCCGGGTAGGCGACAACCGTCGGCGCGGCAGCGGGATTGGTGGGATCAAACAGGTGCCACTTCGTCACCAGCGCGGTGTCGACCCGGGCGACGGCCAGCGCGTCGCCAGCGGGCGACCACCAGTAGCCGTGGCCCCGGCCCATTTCCTCGGCGGCCACGAACTCGGCCAGCCCCCAGGTGACGTTGGCGCCGCCGTCGTTGTCGCCACCTCCGGCGACAGTGTCGTCACGGCCGTTGGGATGGACAACGTGGAGCCGCCCGTCGCTCACGTAGGCGACGCGCGCGCCGGTGGGATCGGGCCGGGGGTCGACGACCGGCCCCGGCGTCGGGATGGCGCTGGTCGCTGCGGTCAAGAGGTCGGCCGTGAAGAGCTCGCCGCCGAGGGCGAAGGTCGCGGTCGTCAGCAGGCGGTCGGTGCCGTAGGCGACAACACCTCCACCCGATTCTCGGGTCCGCTCCCGGCGCGCCCGTTCGGCCTCCGGCAAGGTCTCGGCGTCCGCGGAGCCGGTGAGCTCCCGGGGGTCGACGACGAGCCGCTCCTCGAAGGAGTCGACGTCGATGACCCAGAGGCAATTGATGGGGTCGTCGCCGGCACGAGATCGCAGGAAGCTGATGCGCGCGCCGTCGGTGGAAACCCGAATGTCGCGGGGCCGACCCAACGAGAATCGGCGAGTACGCGCCTGTTGGCGCGGGAAGGTCAACGCGGCGTCGGAGGCTTCGGTCACGCCCGGTACGCTACGGGACGATCACACCATGAATGTCTCGACGAACGACCTCAAGAACGGCATGGCCCTGAGCCTCTCCGACGGCCTCTACACGGTCGTCGAGTTTCAGCACGTGAAGCCGGGCAAGGGCGGCGCATTCGTGCGCACCAAGCTCAAGAATGTCCGCACCGGTGCGGTACTCGACCGCACCTACCGAGCCGACGAAAAGCTCGAGCAGGCCATGATCGACAAGCGGGAGATGCAGTACCTCTACCGCGAGGGTGTGCACCGGGTCTTCATGGACAACGTCGATTACGACCAGATCAACGTGGAAGACGGCCCCCTCGGCGACGCCGCCAACTATCTCGTCGAGGGCAACTCGGTCGTCTTACAGATGCATGACGGCAACGTCGTCGGCGTCGATCTTCCTGCGGCCGTCGAGCTTCGTGTCACCGAGACCGAGCCGGGCGTGCAGGGCGACAGGGTCTCCGGCGCGCGCAAGTCGGCCACTCTGGAGACAGGCATCGTGGTGCAGGTGCCCTTGTTCGTCGGGCCCGGCGAGCGCATCAAGGTCGACACCCGCTCCGGCGAATACCTCACGAGGGTGGGCTGAGATACCACCTTCCGTTGGCGGTACCCGCCGCCAGGCGCGCGAACGAGCGTTGTCGCTGCTGTACGAGGCGGAGACGAAGGGGGTGCATCCCAAAGAGGTTCTCGCTGAGCTGCCGGTCGAGCCGGCGCGCTTCGCCGAGGAGCTCGTGCGGGGAGTTGCCGAGCACCAGGACGAGATCGACAGGTACCTCGGCGAGTATGCGAACGACTGGACCGTCGACCGGATGCCCGCCCTCGATCGGGCCCTCCTGCGCATGAGCGTGTTCGAGCTTCTCTATCGCCCCGACGTGCCGACCGGTGCCGTCGTCTCCGAAGCGGTGGAGTTGGCCCAGGACTACTCGACCGACGAGTCGGCGCGCTTCGTCAACGGCATGCTGTCGAAGATCGCCGAGGCGGCGCGCCCCACGTCGGCCGAGGCCTAGCCCTCCGGATAGGCGGTGGTCAGACGTCGAGGATAGAGAGGCGCAGCCGATTTGCGTCGGCGATCAACTCAATATCGCGCCGGTCACTCGTGACGACCGTGTCGGCCCGCTCACTGGCCAACTCCACGACCGTTGCGTCGACCGCGTCGTTCCCCGCGGCGGCGAGCAGCTGGCCGGCGCGCCGCGAGCGCCGCCGGTCGAGAGCGACCACCTCACAACCATTGAGAAATCGGGCCAGCTGCGCCTGGCCTTTGCCTCGCCAGGCCTGGGTGACGACCGCCGCTGGGACGCGGGGAACTAGCTGACGCTGAAGAGCCCTCCGATGCAGCGCCCAGATTCTTCTGTCGTCGCGTCCCGCGGCAAGTAGGGCTCCTGCGTCATAGGTGAGGCCCGCCATCTACGGGTTCGAGGTTTTGGTGCTGGTCATATCCGGAGCCCAGTGATTCAGTAGCTCGTCGAGAAGCGCATCGGCCTCGGCAAGTTCGTCGGCTGTGAGTGGGCCATTCTCCGCCTCCCACGCCGCGACCCCCTTCAGTCCTTCGCGAACTCGTAAACGGATCTCCGCTGCGCCCGCAAGCCACTGCGAGACAGACTCGCCTTCTCCTCGCGCAGCCTCTTCGATCGCTCTGGAGAGTCCCGGATCGAAGCTCACGCTGCGCTTGTCTGCACCCACGCGACCAGGATACCACCGCGGTAGCACCACCGACGCCCAGCAGAGTTCCGGGATGGACTACTATTCTAGTCCATGGAGACGTTGCCGCTTTCCGCCGTCAAAGCTCGCCTGTCGGAGATCGCCGACGAAGTGGACCGCACCCATCAGCGCGTGCAGATCACCAAGAACGGCCGCTCTTACGTGGTCCTGATCTCTGCCGAAGACCTCGCGTCCCTTGAAGCCACGTTGGAACTACTCAGCGATCCCGCGGCAATGCATCGGGTGCGACGAGCTCAGAGCGATATCGATGGAGGGGACTTCACCACGGGAGAAGAGATGGACCAGATAATCCGGGAGCGGGGCGGCGCCGCTACGCGTGAGTGAGGAGCCCTACCGTCTAATCCTGGCTCCAGGCGCGAGGCGGGCACTCACCGACCTGCTGCCCGAGGCTGCTGCCATCGCTGCCTGGGAGTTCATCTCCGGATCGCTTGCCCTGACACCTCGACGAGTCGGGACACCGCTGCGAGCACCCTTCGAGGGCCACTGGCGCGCTCGGCGGGGCGAGTACCGCGTGCGCTACGAGATCGATGACCCCACCCACACGGTGCGCACCCTCGACATCGACCACCGCAGGGGACGCCTATCGCTCGTGATGCCGACCCGGAGGGGTCGTCGCCATGGTCCAACGACAACCGATGATCCCGAGCTGCGCTAAAGTGTCACTACACCGTTAATTCCGGTCCTGTGAGGCCGGCACGGAATAGGAGTTGGCTTGGCCGAACGAGAACGAGCCGCAGCGCCCCCGCATGGGGGCGTTTTTTCTGCCCGGGCCCAGGTGATGAACGCCGACGATCTCCGGCGCGCCATTACCCGTATCGCCCACGAGATCGTCGAGCGCAACCAGGGTCTCGACTCGGTGGTTCTCGTCGGTCTCCAGACGGGCGGGGTACCCCTGGCGGCACGGCTGGCCGAGACCTTGACCCAGGTCGAGGGCGTCGACGTGCCGGTGGGCACGCTCGATGTCGCCTTCTATCGCGACGACATCGGGTTGCGACCGGTGATGCCCGAGGCCGTCACCGACATCCCCTTCGATCTCACGGGCAGCGTCGTGATCCTCACCGACGACGTCTTGTTCACCGGCCGCACCGTGCGCGCCGCCCTCGACGCCCTGAAGGACTACGGCCGTCCCCGCGCCGTGCAGCTGGCGGTGATGGTCGACAGGGGCCATCGGGAGCTGCCGATCCGGCCCGACTATGTCGGCAAGAACCTGCCGACCCGCATCGACGAGATGGTCGATGTGCGTAGTGACGGCGTCGACGTGGGCGAGATGGTGTCTCGCTCGAAGAAGGCCCTGTAGGCGTGGCCGGAAACCTTCTCTCTGTCAGCGACCTCGGCGTGGACGGCATTGAGGAGGTCATGACTGTTACCGACTCGTTCGTCGAGGTGAGCGAGCGCGCCATCCCCAAGGTGCCGACCCTGCGCGGCAAGACCGTGGTGTCGCTCTTCTACGAGGACTCCACTCGGACCCGGCTGTCGTTCGAGGCAGCGGCCAAGCGGCTCTCGGCCGACACGATGAACTTTGCGGTCTCGTCGTCGTCGGTGAGCAAGGGCGAGTCGCTTCGCGACACCGTGCAGACGATCGAGGCCATGGGCGTCGACGCCTTGATCGTGCGCCACTGTTCCGCCGGCGTGCCGCGGCAGGTGGCGTCTTGGGTCGGCGCGTCGGTGATCAACGCCGGTGATGGGTGGCACGAGCACCCCACCCAGGCATTGCTCGACTGCTACACGGTGCGGGATCGGCGGGGCTCGCTCGAAGGTCTGCGCATCGCGATCGTGGGCGACGTGAAGCACTCGCGCGTGGCCCGTTCCAATGTGCTCGCCTTCTCGATGCTCGGCGCCGAGATCACCCTGGTCGCCCCGCCAACGCTGTTGCCCTCGAGTCTCGATGGGTGGCCGGTCACCGTGAGTCATCGCCTCGACGACGTGCTGCCAAAATGCGACATCGTGTATCTGTTGCGCATGCAGTCGGAACGCCAAAATGAGGCGTTGCTGCCCTCGCTGCGCGAGTACACCGCCGGGTACGGCCTCACCCGGGCCCGGGCCCACCTCCTTCAGGAGGACGCCATCGTGATGCACCCCGGCCCGATGAACCGTGGTGTCGAAATCGCCGCCGACGTCGCCGACTTGCCGTGCTCGCTGATCACCCGCCAGGTCGCCAACGGCGTGGCGGTGCGAATGGCCGTTTTGTTTCTCCTGCTCGGCGCGTCGCCGAATGGCTGATCGGGCACTGCTCATCCGTGGTGGCACGGTGGTTGACCCCACGGGGTCGCGCCGGGCCGACGTCGTCGTAGGCAACGGTGTCGTCACCGCCGTGGAACCGTCAATCGATCCACCCACCGGAGCGACGGTTCTCGACGCCGGCGGCTGTGTCGTCGCGCCCGGTTTGGTCGACCTCCATGCCCACCTGCGCCAGCCCGGCGCGGAGGAAGCCGAGACCGTCGAGTCGGGCTCGAGAGCCGCTGCCCTCGGCGGATATACGGCGGTCGTCGCCATGCCGAATACGAACCCCGCGATCGACTCGGCCGCGGCCGTGCGGGAGGTGCAAGAGTTGGCCGTCTCCGCGCTGTGCGATGTGCGTGTCGCCGGCGCTATCTCCGTCGGGAGGCTCGGGCAAGCGTTGTCACCGATGGCCGAGATGGCCGCCCTCGGTGTGCGCATCTTCACCGACGACGGCTCCGGGGTGCAGGACAACCGCCTGATGCGCCGGGCCCTCGAGTACTCGTCTGCACTTGGCGTCACCCTGGCCCAACACTGTGAAGACCATTCGTTGGCCGCCGGCGGACAGATGCACGAGGGTGAGTGGTCGAGCCGTCTCGGCTTGCCCGGCGCGCCGGCGGAGGCCGAGGAGGTGATGGTGGCGCGAGACCTGGCCCTGTTGCGCCTGACCGCCGCGATCGGCGCGCGCATGCACTTCCAGCACTTGAGTACGGCGGGTTCGATGGAGCTCGTCCGGGCCGCCAAACGCGAGGGACTGCCGGTCACCGCGGAAGCGACGCCGCACCACTTCACCCTTACCGACGAGAAGGTGCAGTCCTACGACCCGGTGTTCAAGGTGAACCCTCCATTGCGTGGCGCGACCGACGTGGAGGCCGTCAAGCTGGCTCTCGGCGACGGCACCGTCGACGCCATCGCCACCGATCACGCGCCCCATCCAAAGGAAGCCAAGGAGCAGCCGTTCGACCAGGCCCCTCCGGGGATGCTCGGCCTGGAAACGGCCCTTGCCCTCGGCGTCACCGAGGTCGACTTGCCCATCGAGCGACTCCTTGCCCTGATGAGCTGGCAGCCGGCGCGGATCGCGGGCCTGGGGAGCGGCCACGGCGCACCGATCATTGCCGGGAGCCCAGCAAACCTGTGCGTGTTCAGCCCGGACGAGACGTGGCTGGTCGACGCCGGCTCGCTCGCCAGCAAGAGCTCCAACACGCCGTATGACGGGGTGAAGCTGCGGGGCAGGGTGCGCCACACCGTCTACGGCGGCGAGGTCGTCGTCCGAGAGAGCCTGGCCCAGCGGTGAGGGAGGAGGCGCACCTGGTTCTTGCCGACGGCACAATCTTCGAGGGCGAGGCCGTGGGCGCGCCGGCGCCGGTGGCCACCGGTGAGGTCGTGTTCAACACGGTCATGAGTGGCTACCAGGAGGTCATCACCGACCCGTCGTATGCGGGCCAGGTCATCGCCTTCACCTATCCGCACATCGGCAACTACGGAGTGAGCGCGATCGACGACGAGAGCCGGCGGGCCTACTGCCGCGGCATCGTCGTACGCGACCTTGCCCGGCGACCCTCGAATTGGCGAGCCAATGCGGACCTCGATACCTGGCTCCAAGCCAACAAGGTGCCGGGTATCGCGGGCGTCGACACGCGCCGGCTCACGCGCCACATCCGTAACGCGGGCTCGATGCCATGTGCCTTTGGCACGGCTGACGAGGTGACGCTCAAGGAGGCGGCGCGCGCCGAGCCGGGAACCGACGGCATCGACTTGGTGGCTACCGTCACCACCGACGAAGCGTTCAGCACCGGTGACGGACCGTTTCGTGTCGTGGCCTACGACTTCGGCATCAAGACGAGCATCCTGCGCCTGCTCGAACAGGTCGCCACCGTCGAGATCGTCCCCGCGTCGACGACTGCCGCCGAGGTGCTGGCGCGTGAACCGCACGGGTTGTTCCTCTCCAATGGTCCCGGCGACCCCGCGGCCGTCACCTACGCCGTCGAGTCCGTGCGGGGTCTGCTCGGCCAGGTACCCATCTTCGGCATCTGCCTCGGCCATCAACTCCTCGCCAGCGCCCTCGGTGGCCAGACCCACAAGCTGCCATTCGGCCACCACGGCGGGAATCACCCGGTGCGCCGCGTTTCGGACCAGGCGGTCGAGATCACCAGCCAGAACCACAACTACGCCGTGGTCGAAGGCTCTGTCGCGTCGGCCGACGTCACCCACGTCAACCTCAACGACGGTGTCATCGAAGGGCTCCGGTGCCGCGACGTCCCGGCCTTCAGCGTGCAGTACCACCCTGAGGCCGGCCCCGGTCCCCACGATGCCCGCTACCTCTTCGACGACTTCGTCGAGCTCATGCGCGAAGGCGTCGGCGGCCCGCGGCGGCCGGGAGCTGAGGGGTAGTGCCCAAGCGCACCGACATCGAGTCGATCCTCATCATCGGCTCGGGCCCCATCGTCATCGGCCAGGCCTGCGAGTTCGACTACTCCGGCACCCAGGCATGCCGAATCCTTCGTGACGAGGGCTACCGGGTCATCCTCGTGAACTCCAACCCGGCGACGATCATGACCGACCCCGACTTCGCCGACCGCACCTACATCGAACCCCTCGACGTCGACGTGCTGGCCGCTGTCGTGGAGCGGGAGCGACCCGACGCCGTCCTCCCGACCCTTGGTGGTCAGACCGGCCTCAACCTCGGCCTCGCCCTCGCCGACCGGGGCGTTCTGGAGGCGTGCGGCAGCGAGCTCATCGGCGCGTCAGCCGAGGCCATTCGAACCGCCGAGAACCGGGAGCTGTTCAAAGCGGCCATGACCGAGATCGGTTTGGCCGTGCCCTCGTCAGGCTTCGCGTACGCCCTCGACGAGGTCACCAAGGTCGGCAACGAGGTGGGCTACCCGGTGATCGTGCGCCCTTCGTTCATCATGGGCGGTGGCGGCACTGGCATTGCGGCCGACGACGCCGAGTTGCTCAGCCTGGCGGCCACCGGACTGGCGGCCAGCCCGATCTCCGAGATCCTCATCGAGCGTTCGATCGTGGGCTGGAAGGAGTACGAGCTCGAGATCATGCGCGACCACGCCGACAACTGCGTGATCGTCTGCTCGATCGAGAATTTCGACCCCATGGGCGTGCATACCGGCGACTCCATCACCGTCGCGCCGGCCCAGACGTTGTCGGACTTCGAGTACCAGGCGATGCGCGACGCGGCGATCGCCTGCATCCGCCGGATCGGCGTCGACACCGGCGGCTCCAACATCCAGTTCGCGGTCAACCCCGCCGACGGCGACATGGTCGTGATCGAGATGAACCCCCGAGTCTCTCGTTCGAGCGCGTTGGCCTCGAAAGCCACGGGCTTCCCGATCGCCAAGATCGCGGCGCGCCTTGCCGTCGGATACACGCTCGACGAGATTCCGAACGACATCACCAAGAAGACGCCGGCGAGCTTCGAGCCCACCATCGACTACGTGGTCACCAAGGTGCCGCGCTGGGCGTTCGAGAAGTTTCCTGGCGTCTCGGAAGTGCTCGGCACCCGTATGCAGTCGGTGGGGGAGGCGATGGCGATCGGTCGCACCTTCCCCGAGTCGCTGCAAAAGGGTCTCCGCTCGCTCGAACACGGGCGGCTCGGCTTGAACTGCGACCCCGGCGAGACCGTTCTCGACGAGTTGAGTGACGACGACCTCGTGCGCCGCGCCGCGGTGGCCACTCCCGATCGCCCGTTTCACATCGAGGCTGCGCTGCGCCGGGGCATCAACGCGGCGCGCCTGCACGAGGTCACGCTCGTCGACCCCTGGTTCCTCGACCAGATCTCGGCCATCACCGAGGAGCGCGCCGTGCTCGCCGGCATCGGGCTCGATGCCATGACCAGGCGAGACTGGCGTCGGGCCAAGCGCATGGGGTTCGCCGACGCGCAACTGGCCTGGCTGTGGGACAGCTCCGAGGACGAGGTGCGGGCGCGCCGCGTCGGCGCCGGCGTGCGCCCGACCTTTAAGACCGTCGATACCTGTGGCGCCGAGTTCGAAGCCACGACGCCGTACCACTACTCCACCTACGAGGATGAAGACGAGACCACCACCGCGACACGACCGACGGTCATCATCCTCGGGTCCGGTCCCAACCGCATCGGGCAGGGCATCGAGTTCGACTACTGCTGCGTGCATGCCAGCTACGCCCTCAACCAAGCCGGCTTCGACACCGTAATGGTCAACTGCAATCCCGAGACGGTCTCCACCGACTACGACACCAGCGACCGGCTCTACTTCGAGCCGTTGACCTACGAAGACGTGCTCAATGTCGTCGAAGCCGAGTCGAGGTCGGGCAACCTGGTGGGAGTCGTCGTCGCCCTCGGCGGGCAGACACCTCTGAAGCTCGCCGACCGCTTGCCGCCCGAACTTGTGCTCGGCACGTCGGCACGCTCCATCGACTTGGCCGAAGACCGGGAGCAGTGGAACGCACTTTGCGCCCGCCTGGAGATTCCCCAGCCCGCGGGTGGCACGGCCACGAATCTCGACGAAGCCGCGGCCATCGTCGAGCGCATCGGCTACCCCGCTCTGGTGCGACCGTCATACGTTCTCGGTGGGCGAGCGATGAAGATCGTCTACGACGACGACGGGCTGAAGCAGGCCATGAGTGAGCTGGCCGGGTTCGGCTCCGGCGACAACGCGAGGGTGGGCACGCTCGGGCGCGAGGGCGGTCTCTCGGCCGAGCGTCCTGTGCTCGTCGACCGCTTCCTCGAGGACGCAGTGGAAGTCGACGTCGACGCCATCCGCGACCACACCGGAGAGGTGCTCATCGGCGCGGTCATGGAACACGTCGAGGAGGCAGGGGTCCACTCGGGCGACAGCGCCTGTGTCATCCCGCCACCGACGCTGGGTCAAAACGTGATCAGCGTCATCGAGGGTCACACCCGTGCCATTGCCGAGGCGCTCGACGTCAAGGGCCTCATCAACGTGCAGTTCGCAGTGAAGCGGTCGCACGAAGTCTTTGTGATCGAGGCCAACCCTCGGGCCAGTCGCACGGTGCCGTTCGTCTCCAAGACGACCGGCGTTCCGCTGGCCAAGGTGGCGGCGCGGGTGATGGTGGGGGCGACGCTGGCCGAGTTGCGACAGGAGGGGCTCGTGCGGGAGCCGGTGGGCGGTGACCAGGTCGCGGTGAAGGAAGCCGTGCTGCCTTTCAACCGGTTCCCCGACGTCGACACGCTGCTCGGCCCCGAGATGCGGTCGACGGGAGAGGTGATGGGCATCGACACCACGTTCGGGCTGGCCTTTGCCAAGAGCCAGCGCGCTGCGGGAGACCGCCTGCCCGAGAAGGGCACCGTCTTTTTTTCGCTGGCCGACCGTGACAAGCAGTCCGGCGCGGTCCCGGCGCGGCGATTCGCGGCCCTCGGCTTCAAGATCGCAGCCACGGGCGGAACGGCGCGCAGTCTTGAGGCGAACGGCGTACCGGTGGCGCGACTCGTGGCCAGAGTCGGCATCGCCGACCACGGGGTCGCCGCCGATCTGCCATCGGCCCTCGAGCTCATCGCCAGCGGTGAGATCGATCTGGTCGTGAACACACCCCGGGGCCGCGGTCCGCGCGCCGACGGCGCCTACATCCGCACCGCAGCCAACGTGCACAACGTGCCTTGCATCACGACCGTCGCGGCTGCGCTCGCGGCGGCCGCGGGCATGGGCGACTGGGCCGCCCACGGCCTGTCGGTGCGCAGCCTGCAGGAATGGCACGGCCGGGGACAGTCACGATTCGACCTCTAGTCCGCAACGCGCCCGCGGTCGATCTCTCGACGCGGGTGGGCTCAGTAGTCTTGACGTCTCCCGTGCTGACGGCGGCGGGCACCTCCGGCCACGGCGCCGAGCTGTCGTCCTACTTTGATCTCGCGTCGCTCGGAGCCGTCGTGGTGAAGTCGCTGTCCGCCGAGCCGTGGGCGGGAAATGCCGCCCCCCGAGTGCACGAGGCCGACTTCGGGATGCTCAACTCGGTGGGTTTGCAGAACGGCGGCGTGACCGCGTGGATGGAGACCGAGCTCCCCGAACTCGTCGCGTCCGGCGCCCACGTGGTGGCTTCCATCTGGGGACGTTCAGTCGACGACTATGCCGCCGTCGCCACGGCCCTCCAGGACGCGCCGGCATCGGTGGTCGCGGTCGAGGCAAATCTCAGTTGCCCCAACCTCGACGGTGGTCGCCACATGTTCGCCCACTCCACCTCGGCCACCGCCGACGCCGTTGCCGCCACGCTCGTCTGTGGGCGTCCCGTGTGGGCAAAGTTGAGTCCCAACGTCGCCGACATCACCGAGATCGCGGGGGCCGCAGTCGGCGCCGGCGCCGGCGCGCTCACCCTCGTCAATACGGTGATGGGCATGGCAATCGACGTCGAGACGCGCCGGCCCGTTCTCGGCGCCGGGTCGGGCGGCCTCAGCGGCCCGGCGGTTCGACCGGTCGCCGTGCGGGCGCTGCGCGAGTGTCATGTGGCATTTCCGGACGTGGCGCTTGTCGGCGTCGGTGGCGTGAGTCGTGGCGAGCATGCCGTCGAGCTGCTTCTTGCCGGCGCCAGCGCGGTGCAGGTTGGAACCGCGACCTTCTCCGACCCGCGCGCGCCGGCGCGGGTGCTCGCGCAATTGCAGGCCTGGTGTGTCCGCCACAATGTCAGCGCCGTCTCTCAACTGGTAGGGAGCATCAATGGAACTTCGTGACCGTATGGCCTTGGCCCTCGACGTCGACGATCTGGTCGTCGCCCTGCGCCTCGCCCATCAACTGCAGCCATGGTTCGGCGTGGCCAAGGTGGGACTCGAGCTGTACGCCGCCGCCGGTCCCGACTCCGTGGCCAGCCTGAGCGAGGCCGGTTTCGATGTCTTCCTCGACCTCAAGCTGCACGACATCCCCACGACGGTTCGGCGCGCGGCGCGGGTCGTCGGGTCGTTCGGCGCGAGCTACCTCACCCTGCACGCCCACGGCGGCCCCGTCATGTTGCGCGCCGGAGTCGAGGGGCTCACCGAGGGTGCGGCGGCGGCAGGGATGCCAACGCCCATGGCCGTCGCGGTAACTGTCCTCACCAGCGACGCCGACGCGCCACCCCACATCCTCGGCAACCGCATCACCGCCTCGGTTGAAGGAGGTTGTGGGGGCATCGTTTGTGCCGCCGCGGATGTGCGCGAGGCCAAGCAACTGGCACCCCGGCTGACGACGGTCGTCCCCGGCATCCGGCTGCCGGGCGGCGACCCGAATGACCAGGCGCGGGCCTCGACGCCAGACGAGGCGTTTGCCGCCGGCGCGGATCTGTTGGTCGTCGGACGTGCCGTCACGGCGGCGCCCGACCCGGCTGCTGCTGCGGCCGCGCTGAGCGAGACACTCAGCGCCTGACGCCCGGATTACAACGGCCTCGTCGCGCTATGGTGCCCGCATGCCGCTGCCTCCCGTGCTTTCACCCGACGAGCGCCAGGCCGCGCTCGACAAAGCCGCCGCCGCGCGCCGTCAACGCGCCGAGCTGAAAGACAAGCTGAAGATGGGGTCCGTCAACCTCAAGGAGCTGCTCGACCAGAGCACTCGCGACGAGGTTGTGGCCAAGATGAAGGTCGTCGCGGTGCTCGAATCCTTGCCTGGCGTCGGCAAGGTGCGGGCCCGCCGGCTCATGGAGGAGCTTCACATCAGTGATGCCCGCCGCGTGCGTGGCCTCGGCGCGCAGCAGCGCGAGGCTCTTCTCCGGCAGTTTCCCGTAACGTCCTGAACGAGGCCGCTCCGGCGCCACTCGTCTTCGTCATCGTCGGCCCTTCGGGCGCCGGCAAGGGTTCCATCGTCAACGGGTTGTCCCAGCGTGTGCCCCGCCTCTGGCTGAGCCGGTCGTGGACAACGCGTCCGCCCCGAGCCGGCGAAGATCCCGACGCGTACGAGTTCGTCGACGCCGCTACATTCCGGGCCCACGACGAGGCCGGTGGATTCGTGGAGTCGGCCGAGGTCTTCGGGCACTTGTACGGCACGCCCCTTCCCACCCCGCCCCCGGGAAACGACATGCTCCTCGAGATCGATGTGCAAGGTGCCGCTCAGGTGCGAGCCCGCCGGCCTGACTCCGTCGTGGTCCTCGTCGAACCGCCGTCACGCAGGGCCCAGGAGGCCCGTCTGCGGTTTCGCGGTGACGACGATGCTGTCATCGCCAGGCGTCTGGCCCGCGCCGATGCCGAGGAAGCGGCGGGCAGGGCGCTGGCTGACCACGTGATCGTCAATGATGACTTGAGCCGGGCAATCGAGGAGGTGGCTGCTATCGTGGAGTCCCACCGCAGTGCAGGTCAGCCCCCGGGCTGATCGCCGGCCCACCGACTGGAGCAGCCAGATGTCCGAGCGCGCCACGATGATCTACCCGCCCATCGAAGACCTTCTCGACAAGGTTGACTCCAAGTTCAGCCTGGTGAGCCTCGCGGCCAAGCGCGGACGGCAGATCAACTCCTACTTCAGCCAGCTCGGGGAAGGCCTCGGTTCGATCGTGCCGCCCCAGGTCGCGTCGGTGTCGCGCAAGCCCTTGTCGATCGCCCTCGAAGAGATCGCGGCCAGCAAGATCACCTACAAGCACATTGAAGAGGTCGAGGAAACCGAAGCGTGAGCGCAGCCGCAGGCCGGAGGATTGTCCTCGGGGTCTGCGGGGGAGTTGCCGCCTACAAGGCCGTCGACGTATGCCGCCGCTTGGTCGACTCCGGCGCGCACGTGATGCCGGTCATGACGAAGGACGCGGCCCGCTTCATCGGCGAGGTCACCCTCTCGGCCCTGGCGTCCGAAAAGGCGCAGACCTCGCTGTGGTCGGAGCACGACCCGATACCGCACACCCGCCTGGCCCAAGGCGCCGACCTCGTGCTGGTGGCGCCGGCCACGGCCAACGTCATCGCTCGCTACGCGGCCGGTATGGCCGACGATCTCCTGACGGCGACGCTGTTGGCGACCCGCGCTCCGGTGATGCTCTGCCCGGCCATGCACACCGAGATGTGGGAGCACCCGGCCGTGCGCGACAACGTCGCCACCCTGCGAGCGCGTGGGGTGTTTTTCGTGGGGCCCGAGTCGGGCCGACTCGCCGGCGGTGATGACGGCGCCGGTCGCCTCGCCGCCACCGACGAGATCATCGCCGCCATCGACGCTGTCCTTGGGCCACAAGACCTGCGGGGCCGCAAGGTGTTGGTCACCGCGGGTGGCACTCGTGAACCCATCGATGCCGTTCGCTTCGTGGGCAATCGCTCCTCGGGCAAGCAGGGCTACGCGCTGGCGGCGGAGGCTGCGGCGCGCGGCGCCAAGGTGACCTTGGTGACGACCGTTCGCCGCGCCGTGCCGGCGGCCGTCGACGTCGTCACCGTCGAGACCGCGGCCGAGATGGCCGACGCGGTGTTGGCGCGTGGCTCTCAG
>JALZBN010000113.1 GCA_030947365.1 Actinomycetota bacterium | reverse complement strand
AACCGATCCTCCGCCGCCGCTGTTGTTGGCGACTGTCGTCACGCCGCTGAAGTTGGTGGTGGAGGTCGAGCCGTCGGTACCGGTGGTGGACGAGCCGCCCCCGGTGGTTGAGGAACCGCCACCCGTGGTGGAAGAACCGCCACCGCCGGTCGTGGACGAGCCGCCGCCGCCCGTGGTGGAAGAACCGCCAGTCGTGGACGAGCCACCGCCCATGGTGGTGGTGGTGACCTGGTTCACGTCAGGACCGGTGGCGTTACAGACGACGTGGCCGATGGTGGCCTCGAGTACCGACGCCCCGCCGACGCCGAGCACGGAGATTCGTGCCGCGTTGACAGTGATGGAGTTGATACCCGGGCCCTTTGTGACCGTCTGCTCGTTGAGCCTGATGACAAGAATATTGCTGATCGGAATGATGGTGTTCGGAGCGATCTGACCGTTGACCAGCGGGACGTTGACCGAGGCGTTCGCCAGAGTTGTCGCGCCGATGGCGTCGTTTCCATCGGCACTGCAGGTGGCGACCAGCGCACTGAGGCTCAAGGTGCTACCCGACGGGCCAACGGCAACGCCGGCGACGCTCGCCTGGCTAAATGCCTTGTTCAGGTGGGGATCGGCGTTGACGAAGCCCTGGCTGTGGACCGCGATCGCGCAGACCTGGAGGACGTTGAGTGGCCCGACAGTGGGGCACGTCTCCGGTCCAGGCACGGCAAGACCGACCGTGGCGTCATCGAGAGGCCCGTAGGCAACCGGGCTGCCGATACCCACAACCTGCGGCGTGGGACCGATGGGCAGGAGGCCGGTCGTCTGGAGGCCGAACGCCGCACCCGACAGGGCCGTGACGTCGGCGCCGGCCGGTGAGCCGCCTCCGACCAACATGCCGGTTGCAGCAACAAGCGATACCGCGCCTGCGACTGCTGCCGCCTTCAACCGTCTTGTTCGAGCCGTAGCCATATTGATTGCCTCCCGTAGAAAAATGCCTAGGCCCGCTTGGCCACAGCCCCCGCCATGCGGATGCGCAAAACTACCCGCCCCGGACCGCGGATGCCAGTATTCCGGCCTATTGCCTCCTGAGCTTGCGACTCAAGTGGGGCCGAGCCGCTAGGGCAGGTACACCCGGTGGCGGCGCCGCGCGCCACGAACCAGGACGTAGCCGGCGAGGAGCAGGGCCCCTCCGACGGCTGCCATCTGAACCGGGTTCTGACCGGTGAGGGCCAGGGCTCCCGATTGGGTTCCCGTCACAACCTGCAGCGCAGCGGGCGTGGAAACGAGTGCCGCGGTGGGGGTGACGCACTGCTGCTGGGAAATCCCGGTGGTCGACTGGTTGCCCAGCGCCGACGCCGCGCCGGTCGAAATGTCGGCGGTGCCGGTGGAGGCGTTGCTCGGCGCGCCCAGGCTTATGGGTGCCGAGATGGTGCCGGTTCCGAGATCGTTGGCGATCGTCGCCGTATTGGTGGAGTCGTTCCCGATGGCGGTGTTGCCGCCGGTGTTGGCGTTGGCGGTGCCGGAGTTGTCGACGTTGGCACCTTGAGAGTTGAAGAGCCCACACGAAACGAGCCGGCCGTCGACCAGGCGGGTGCCGGCCAGGGTGCCGCCGATGATCGCGCCGCCGCCTCCGCCGCTTCCTTGGCTGACGCCGGTGTCAGAGACGTTGCCGACTGCACTTGCCGGCCCGGTCGTGATATTGGCCGTACCGCTGGAGACGTTGGTGGGGCTGCCCAGGTTGACGTTGACACCGAGAAGCCCGCCGCTCGCGTTCTGGGTGATGCTGGCGGTGTTCGTGGACCCGTTGCCCACGGCGGTATTGCCGCCCGTGTTGGCCTGGGCGCCGCCCGAGTTGGACACGGTGGCCGTCTGGTTGTTGAACAGCCCGTTGCTGGCGCCGCCGCCCTGGGCCTGCCCGACTCCCGTCGAAGAGTTGTTTCCCTGAGCTGAGGCGGGGCCGGTGTTGACGTTGGCAGAGCCGGTGGAAGTGTTCGTGGGACCACCGAGCGTAAGCACGGCACCAAGCAGGCCGCCCGTGCCACCACTGCCGTTCGAAGTCGTCGCCGAGTTGGTGGAACCGTTGCCAGTGGCCGAGTTGGATCCGGTGTTGGCGGACGCGCCGCCCGAATTGCCCACCCCCGCGCTCTGGTTGTCGAGGATCTGGCCCGAGGCCACACCCGCCATGGCGCCGGCTACGAACAGCGTCGCCCCCATGCCGGCCGCCAACCGACCTATGGCGCGCCGACGTCGACCCACGCGCCCGATTCCCCGCACCTCGCCCATTTTGCAACTCCCCGTAGCTGTGGCCCGCAGTTTGCCCGATTGGCACCCGCAGAGCAAGGAAGCTAATCAGGAGAGCCGCTGGCGGAGCAGGACGATGACTGCCTTACCGTCCGCTTTGCCTCCGGTTGCTGCCATCACCTTGCCCACGAAGAAGCCGTTGAGCTTCTGCTCGCCCTCTCGCAGGCGGGCCGCCTCGGCGGGGTGGGACGCAAGGGCAGCGTCAACCGCGCCGGCAAGGGCGTCGGCATCGAGGGCCTCGAATCCGCGTGCCGCTGCGATCTCGACGGGATCACCGCCCTCGGCCAGCACCTCGGAGAGCACCTGCTTCGCCTGGGTGGCGGTGAGGCGGCCGTCGGCCTCCATCTTGATCACGGTGGTGAACGCGCCGGGGTCGAGCGACCGGGCCTTCTCCTGTCCGGCGAGTTCGTTGGTCGCCCGGTTGACCGCCACCCGGGCGTCGGCCCCAGCCTGGATCGCGACCGTCACCAGGTCATCGAGCTCGAGGTCGACGACGAGGGCGACGTCGGCGGGGCTCATGCCCGCCAGCTCCGCCAGTCGGGCGCGCCGTTCCGAAGGCAGGTCGGCCAGGCCAGCCTTCACTTCCGCCTGCCACTCCTGGTCGGGGTCGAGCAGCACGAGGTCGGGTTCGGGGAAGTACCTGTAGTCGAAGGCCTCCTCCTTCGAGCGCATCGACGATGTGCGCCCGGCATCTTCGTCCCAGTGCCTTGTCTCCTGCTCGACCCGCCCACCGGCCTCGAGCAGGTCGACTTGGCGGCGTATCTCGTAGTCCACCGCCCGGCCGAGCGATCGCACCGAGTTGAGGTTCTTGATCTCGGCGCGGGTGCCGAACTCCCCTCCCCCGGCGGGCCGCATCGAGATGTTGGCGTCGATACGAAGCGATCCTTCTTCCATCCGGGCATCAGAGGCGCCGATGGCGAACAGGATCGCCCGTAGCTCGTTGACGTAGGACTTGGCCTGTTCGGCGGAGCGGATGTCGGGCTCACTCACGATCTCGACCAGGGGCACACCGGCGCGGTTGTAGTCGACGAGGGAGTGGTCGGCGCCGTGGATGCGACCGCTCTCGCCCACGTGGGTCGTCTTGCCAGTGTCCTCCTCCATGTGGGCCCGGGTGACGCCGATGCGGGTGCCGTCGGCCAGCTCGAGCCAGCCGCCGACGTTGATCGGCTGGTCATACTGGCTGACCTGGTAGTCCTTCGGCATGTCGGGATAGAAGTAGTTCTTGCGGTGGAACATTGAGGGTCGTATCTCGCAGTGCAGGGCGGCGCCGATGCGCATGGCGAACTCGACCGATCGGCGGTTGAGCACTGGCAACGATCCGGGGAGCCCGAGGCACACGGCGCAGACGTTGGTGTTCGGCTCGTCGCCGAAGGCGTTGCGACAGCCGCAGAAGAGCTTGGTCGCGGTGATGAGCTCGCAGTGCACCTCCAAGCCGATCACGGCTTCCCAAGCAGTGTCGACGGTGGTCGTCATCGCGCCTCTCGTTCCAGTACCGCGGCGGCGCGGAACATGGTGGCCTCGCCGAGAGCCGGCGCGAGCACCTGGATGCCGACCGGGAGCCCGTCGGATCCCGTGCCGAATGGCACCGAGATCGCTGGGTGGCCGGCAAGGTTCGAGGGGATGGTGCACACGTCGGACAAGTACATCGTGAGCGGGTCGTCGGTCTTCGCCCCGAGTGGGAATGCGGTGGACGGAGTGGCCGGCGCGAGCAGCAGGTCGTAGTCGGCGTAGGCAGACTCGAAGTCGCGGATGATCAAGGTGCGCACCCGCTGGGCCTGGCCGTAATAGGCGTCGTAGTAGCCGGCGGAAAGGGCATAGGTGCCGAGCATGATGCGGCGCTTGACCTCGGGCCCAAAGCCAGCGGCGCGGGTGGCGCCGTACATCGTGGTGATGTCGGGCCCCTCGACCCGCAGGCCGTAGCGCACACCGTCGTAGCGGGCAAGGTTGCTCGAGGCCTCAGCCGGCGCGATGAGGTAGTAGGCCGACAGCCCCAGTTTCGCTGCCGGCACCGAGGCGTCTCCGACCTTGGCTCCCCGGGATTCGAGGGTCGACGCCGCCTCGTGAAGCCGGGCCGCGACATCGGCGTCGACTCCCTCGGCCAGCTCGGTGAGGACTCCGACCCGGAGGCCCTCGACACCGTCGTCGAGGGTGCCGAGCAACGGAGCGGCGGCACCTGGGATCGAGGTGGAGTCGGCGGGGTCGTGGCCGGCGATGACTTCGAGCAGGAGGGCGGCGTCGGCGACCGTCGCGGTGATCGGGCCGATCTGGTCGAGCGACGAGGCGAAGGCGACGAGGCCATAGCGGGAGACGAGGCCATAGGTCGGCTTGACGCCGACGACGCCGCACAGGGCCGCCGGTTGGCGGATGGAGCCGCCGGTATCGGAACCGAGGGCGAGCGGCGCGAAGTCGGCGGCGACCGCTGCGGCACTGCCCCCGCTGGAGCCGCCCGGCACCCGGGTCGTGTCGCGCGGATTCCGCGTGGGGCCGAAGGCGGAGTTCTCGGTTGACGAGCCCATTGCGAATTCGTCGAGGTTCGTCTTGCCGACGGCGATGGCGCCGGCATTTCGCACCTTCGTGACCGCAGTTGCGTCATACGGAGGGAGCCACCCCTCGAGGATCTTCGACGAACAGGTCGTCGGGATGCCCCGCGTGCAGAGGTTGTCTTTCAGCGCGATCGGCACGCCGGCGAGCGCGCCGGGATCGGCGCCTCCGGCGATCGCGTGATCCATCTCGTCGGCCGCGGCGCGGGCCTCGTCGGCGAGCACCAGGTTGAACGCATGGATCTCGGCTTCGGCGCCGCTAATGCGGTCGAGG
>JALZBN010000112.1 GCA_030947365.1 Actinomycetota bacterium | reverse complement strand
GGCTCGACCTCGGCGGCGGCAAAGCCGTGATCATCGGCGATCCGGCGGTAGCCAAGAGCGAGGCGCTTCTGCGGGCGTACGCCCGGTTCGTGGAGTCGCTCGGGGGTCGCTATGTCACCGCCGAAGACGTGGGCACCACCCAAGCCGACATGGACCTCATCCGGCGCGAGACCCGTTTCGTCACCGGTGTGAGCGAGGAGCTCGGTGGATCCGGCGACCCCTCGGCGGCAACCGCGTACGGGGTGCAGTGGGCGATGAAATCCGTCGCGCGCCACCTGTGGGGTAGCGCCGCTCTCGAAGGCCGCCACGTGGCCGTCTCGGGTGTCGGCAAAGTGGGAAGTCATCTGGTGAGCGGTCTGGTCGAGGAGGGGGCGAGAGTGACTGTTGCCGACGTCGTGCCGGCCGCCGTCGAGCGCGTCGTGCGCCAGTTCGGCGCCGAGCCCGTTGCCGTCGAGAAGGCGCACGCCGTCGATTGCGACATCTACGCGCCGTGTGCCCTCGGCGGAGCTCTCAGCTCGTCGACGATCCCCGAGCTGCGCTGCGCAGCCGTGGTCGGATCAGCCAACAACCAGCTGGCCGATCCCGGCTGCGCCGACCTTCTTCACGAGGCCAACGTCTTGTACGCGCCGGACTATGTCGTCAACGCCGGCGGGCTCATCAACATCGCCGAGGAGCTTGCTCCCGGCGGTTACCACCGCGAGCGGGCCTACAACTCGGTCCGGCGCGTATCGGACAACATCGAGAAGGTGCTCGCCCTGGCCGAGGCCGATGGCATCACCACCTCGGCCGCCGCCGACCGACTGGCCGAACGTCGTATCGACGCGCTGGGCCACGTCCAGCAGATCCGCACGTCGGGATAGCGGGAGTGTCGCGAGTCATTCCCGACCCGGTGGTCACCGGCGAACGCGCCGTGCCCCGGCACGCCGAGCTCGGGCTCACCGACGTCGACGTCACGTCGATGTACCGCATGATCTTGCTGGCGCGCGCCGTCGACCAGAAGGGCTGGAACCTCACCCGTTCCGGCAAGGCCCGCTTCGTCATCCCGAGCTCGGGGCAGGAGGCGGCCCAGGTTGGCTCCGCATGGCCGCTGCGGAAAGGCCACGATGTGGTCCTTCCCTACTACCGCGACGTCGGCGTCGTCTTGACGATGGGCATGACCGCTCACGAGATCCTGCTCAACGTTATGGCCCGCCCCAACGACCCCAACTCCGGCGGGCGCCAGATGCCGAGCCACTGGGGGGCCCGCCGCCTCGGCATCATCACCGGGTCGTCGCCCATCGCCACGCAGATTCCCCACGCGGCCGGGTTGGCGCGCGCGGCGCAGATCCGGGGCGACGACTCGGTCACTGTCTGCTACTTCGGCGAGGCCACCGCGTCGAAAGGCGACTTCCACGAGGCCCTCAACTACGCGGGCATTCACCGCCTCCCCCTCGTCCTCGTGTGCGAGAACAACGAGTATGCGATCTCGGTGCCTATGAGCCTTCAGTCAGCCGTCGACCACGTCGCCGACCGCGCCGGCGCGTATGGCTTTGGCGGCGTGGTCGTCGACGGCAACGACCCGCTGGGCGTCTACGGAGCCACCCGCGCCGCCGTCGACCTGGCGCGCCAAGGCGGTGGGCCCACGCTCGTCGAGTGCAAGACCTACAGACTCCTGCCCCACACCTCCGACGACGACGACCGGGCCTACCGATCGGCCCAGGAGGTGGAGGCGTGGCGGGCGAAAGACCCGATTATCCGCACTCGCGAGTACCTCTTCGACTGCGGCCTGCTGACAGTCGAGGCCGACGCGCAGCTCTGTGACGAGGTGCAGAACGAGGTCGACGAGGCCGCCAAGATGGCCGTCGACGCCGCCGAGGCCGAACCCGAAACCGCGTTCACCCGCGTCTACGCCAAGCCAATCCATCCGATCCCGCGCGCGCCGGCGTCTGCCGTCGGCGCGTTGGCGCGGCCGGTCGCTCCGGATGCCGGCGCGCGCACTGTCGTCGAGCGCAGCGTGCTCGAGTCGGTCCGTCACACGCTGCACGAGCTCATGGCTGCCGATGAACGGGTGGTCGTGCTCGGCGAGGACGTCGGGCGGCTCGGGGGCGTCTTCCGCGCCACCGAGGGCCTCCACGCCCGCTACGGCGACGATCGGGTGATGGACACACCGCTCTCCGAGTCGGCCATCGTCGGCATCGGTATCGGGCTGGCACTCGCCGGATTCCGCCCCGTGGTCGAGATCCAGTTCGCCGACTTCCTGCACTCGGCGTTCGACCAGATCGTGAGTGAGGCCGCGAAGACGCACTACCGGTCCAATGGCGACTTCTGCGTGCCACTCGTGATCCGCGCCCCGTGGGGCGGCGGCACCCACCGGGCGATCTACCACTCCCAGGCCGTGGAAGCCTGGTACGCCCACGTGGCCGGTCTCAAGGTTGTCGTCCCTTCAGTTCCCTCCGACGTCGCCGGCCTGCTCCGCTCCGCGGTGGAAGACCCCGACCCGGTGCTGTTCCTCGAACACAAGAAGACCTACCGGCGCATCAAAGGCCCGGTGCCGGAAGGCGACTGGCGGGTGCCCATCGGCCTCGCCGACGTCGTGCGCGCCGGCGACGACCTCACCATCGTCACCTATGGCCTGCACCGCCACTTGTGCGCCGAGGCGGTCGAGTCGCTCGCCGACGACGGGCACTCCATCGAGTTGATCGACCTGCGCACGATCTCACCGCTCGACCGAGAGACGGTTCTCGAGTCGGTCGTCAAGACGGGCCGGCTGCTGATCGTGCACGAGGACAACATCAGTTTCGGCGTCGGCGCGGAGGTCGCGGCCATCGTCGCCGAGGAGGCGTTCTACGCCCTCGACGCGCCGGTGCGCCGACTCGCCATGGCCGACGTGCCCGCCATGCCCTACGCCATCCCCATGGAGAAGGCCGTCAGCATCGGCGTCGCGGAGATCAGCGGCGCGGCGCGGTCACTGCTGAGGGAGTAGCGACTGGCGGCGAAGAGCTTTCCCATGGTTCCTCCGGTCAGGTGAGGCGGACGCGGCCGTCGCCGTGGACGACCTCGCCGATCTCGACGGACTCGACCCCCGCGCCGCGCAGCACGTCGAGAGCACGGAACACGTCGGTGGCCGCCACCACCGCGACCATTCCGATGCCGAGGTTGAACACCTTTGCCATCTCGTCGTCGGCGACGTCGCCGAGGCGCTGGATCTCACCGAAGATCCGCGGCACCTCCCACGCGCCGCGCCGCACAACAGCGTCGCAGTGGCGAGGAAGAACGCGGCTGAGATTGCCGGGAAGACCACCCCCGGTGATGTGGGCCAGACCGAGCACGTCGACCGAATGACAGAGGGAGACAACCGCCGGCGCGTAGATCACCGAGGGGCGCAGCAGTTCCTCGCCCGTCGAGTGGTGCGCGCCGGGCCATGCCGCATCGTCGAGCGAGCGGCCCCCGATGTCGAGCAGTACGCGCCGGGCCAAGGAATACCCGTTGCAGCGCAAGCCCGGCGAGGGAAGACCTATCAGCCGGTCACCGACCTTGATGCGCTCTCCCGTGACGAGTCGGTCTCGCTCAACGACACCGACGGCGAAGCCGGCCAGGTCGAACGCGCCGGGCTCCATGCCGTCGGGATGCTCGGCGATCTCACCTGCGACAAGGGCGCATCCGGCGGCATGACAGCCCTGGACCACGCCCTCGACCAGCTGCTCGACCTGCGCCGGGTCGAGGCGCCCGACAGCGACGTAGTCGAGGAAGAACAGGGGCTCAGCTCCGTGGGTGGCGATGTCGTCGACGCTCATGGCCACCAGGTCGATACCGATCGTGTCGAAGCGCGCCGCGGTGCGGGCTACAAGCGCCTTGGTTCCGACGCCGTCGGTTGACGAGACGAGCACGGGATGGCGCCAACGCGACGGGTCGAACGCGAACAGGCCTCCGAAGCCGCCGACGTCGCCGATGACCTCGGGGCGAAACGTCGACCGCATGCTGTCTTTGAAGCGGGCAACCGCCTCCTCGCCGGCACCGATGTCGACGCCGGCACCTGCATAGGTCTCACCCACTGGGATGAACCAGATCGACGTCGGGGAGCTCGGCGACAGCCTCGGCGCCGCCCGGAATCGCAACCGGGTACTCGCCGGTGAGGCACGCGGTGCAAAAGCCCGACCCGGACGCGCCGGTCGCCTGGATCAGCCGGTCGAGGTTGAGGTATCCCAGCGTGTCGCAGCCGAGGTAGTCGCGTACCTCTTCGATGGTGAGGTCTGCGGCCAGCAGTTCGCTGCGGGTGCCGGTGTCCATGCCGAAGTGACAGGGCCAGCGATAGGGCGGCGAAGAGATCCGCAGGTGCACCTCAGCCGCGCCGGCCTGTCGGAGCATGGCGACCATGGCCCGGGTGGTGGTGCCGCGCACGATGGAGTCGTCGACGACAAGGAGGCGCTTGCCGGCGATGTTCTCGCGAATCGGGTTGAGCTTCATGCGCACACCCTGGTTGCGCATGTCCTGGCTCGGCGCGATGAAGGTGCGCCCCATGTAGCGGTTCTTCACCAGCCCTTCGCCGTAGGGGATACCGCTGCGCCGCGCGTACCCCTGGGCCGCAGGGTTGCCCGACTCGGGTACCGGCATCACCATCGCCTCGCGCGCCGGGCTGACCGCTTCCGGGGGCAGCGGCGCCTGCTCGGCGAGCAGCTCCCCCATCCGCTGGCGAGCGCTGTGCACGGTCTGGCCGTACAGGCGACTGTCGGGACGAGCGAAGTAGACGAACTCGAAGAGGCAGAGCGTCGGCTGGATCCGCTCCGGCGCGAACGGATGGAGCGACCGGGTGCCGGTGGTGTCGATGACGACCATCTCGCCCGGATCCACCTCGCGCACGAAGTGGGCACCGACAGTGTCGAGCGCCGTCGTCTCCGACGCGAGCACCCACCCGGTGTCGAGCCGGCCCAGGCACAGGGGACGGAAGCCGTTGGGATCGCGCACGCCGATGATGTGGGCGTCGTCCATGAGAACAAATGAGAACGCGCCGCGAAGGCGGGGAAGCACTTTCAAAAGCGCCCGTTCGAGCTCGCGCCCGTCGCTGCGCGTGCCCGGCGCGGCCACGATCTCTTCCTGGAGGAGTTCGGCCACGACCTCGCTGTCGCTTCCGCCCATCCCGGGGAGCACGCCGGTGAGCTGGGCCAACTCCTTGGTGTTGACGAGGTTTCCGTTGTGGCCCAGGGCTC
>JALZBN010000111.1 GCA_030947365.1 Actinomycetota bacterium | reverse complement strand
CCGTGGAGGGCCGGTAGATGGCGATGTCGGTTCCCCCGGTGCCCCGGTAGTCACCGGGCACGGGGACGTCACCGGCCATTCCGTACTGCACCGAGGGGCCTCCGAGGACGTACCAGGTGCCGGTAGAGGGCCGGAACACGGCGATGTCGGTGCTTCCGTCGGTGTTGTAGTCACCGGGCACGGGGATGTCTCCTGCTGTGCCCCAGGAGGTGACAGTGACGCCCCCACCGCTCAGGTTGACGTACCAGGTGCCGTCGGAGGGCCGGAACACGGCCATATCGGTGATGTTGTCGCCGTTGTAGTCGCCGGGCACGGGGATGTCGCCGTTGGTGCCCCAGGCCACCGCCGTGGACGGACCACCGCCGCTCGGCAGTACGTACCAGATGCCGTCGGAGGGCCGGAACACGGCCAGGTCGGTGGTGCCGTCGCCGTTGTAGTCACCGGGCACGGCGATGTCGCCGTTGGTGCCCCAGTTCACCGTGGCTCCGCCTTTGACGTACCAGGTGCCGTTGGAGGGGCGAAAGACCGACACGTCGGTGTTGCCGTCGGCGTTGAAGTCGGCCACCTCGGCGCGAGAGGTGCCGATGCAGACCTGGGACTCGGTACCGAAGGTGTTGTACTTCCACACGTTGGCGTCACAGCCGGCGGTGGCGTCGGCGAGGTCGACGGTGGAGTTTGCGAAGGCCTTGTTGAAGCGGATGGTGTTGGTGGAGCCGTTGATCGCTATGCCGGTGCCGGTGTTGTTTCGTACGGCGTTGGCCGTGATCGTGTTGTTGTTTGAAGAGAAACCCCGCCCAATTCGAACTCCGCCGAATGGGCCGTTTTGGGAGACCTGGTTCTGTGTGATCGTGTGACCGCCCCCACCAAAGATCTGGATGCCATCACCGAACGTGCTACTGGCGTCGGGGCCGAGGTTGTCGTGAACGTTGAGGCCCGTGAGTGTGGTGCGGTTGGTGCCCTCAAGATAGACGCCGGTGTTGAACCCGGTAATGGTGCCGTTCTTGACGATGACGTTGTCTGCCGTTGGCCCGAAAGCGCCGGTCACGTAGACCCCCTGGGTGGACGTGATGTCGGTCGGCTGGAGCCCATCACCCAGGATGGTGTGACCATTGAGGTCGAAGGTGACATTGTCGGCATCGATGAGGACGCCGAATGAGGACCCTGAGGTGGTGCAATCCACGTCGGCGGTGAGCACAACTGTGGTGCCTGGGGTGTCGAGAACAGAACCGCAGTCCAAAACATCCGCATGCGCCGGTGCGACTGCGGCGAACGTCATGCCTAACGATGCGATACCTACGGCGGCTGCTGCGCTAATGGAGCGTCGAAGTTTCAGCGGAGTCTCCTCTGTCGTCAGGACGAGATGGTCGACGGGCCGCGACGGCGCCCGGACGGCTCACCCTAAGGAGCGCATCGCCCCCGCACATCACTAATAGGGGTCGTTTCTGTCACCGACGGCGCTGCTGTACCTCGCCCACAAGGGA
Source organism: Actinomycetota bacterium (assembly GCA_030947365.1). Lineage (GTDB taxonomy): Bacteria > Actinomycetota > Acidimicrobiia > Acidimicrobiales > AC-14 > JALZBN01. Next base: position 3,720 of record JALZBN010000111.1, on the reverse strand, counting down.
AGATCGACTCGATGAGCCGATCTTCCGTCTTGCGTGACGGAGCCGCGCCTTCACCCGGTCGATGCTGATGAACAGACGCTCGGCTATCTCGCGGTTGGTCAGCCCGCTCCCGACCAGTTCTACGACCGCTCTTTCCTTCTCGGTCAGTTGCGCCCAGACCTCCTCGCGCACTTCGACCAGTGAAGCAACGGGATTCCGGGCCGTGCGAAGCGCGTCTTCAAGCGTTGCGCCCTCCCCGGTGCACCAAGCCCTTTCGAAGTCATCGGGAAAGAGCTGCGCCCGTGCGGTGCTCAGGTCGGTCTCGTAGTGCGGGTGATCAGGCAGGAAGTGAACGATTCCCTCTGTGGCGCGCAGCGATTCGGCTGCGGCGAGGAGCGTTACGCCACGTGCGGACAAACCTCGCGTAATGGCCAGACCACCGAGATCGTCGAGACAGTCGGCTAGTCCGGCGGTGTCGCCTGTTGATTCGAAAAGAGAAAGCGCCTCGGTCAGAGCGTCTTGCGCGTCCTCGTCTCGGCTGGCACGGCGGAAGATGTCGGCCCGCACCAGCAACGCTCGTGCGAGTTGGACACCGAGACCTTTGGTACGGGCAAACTCCTCAAAGCGGCGAACCCCATCGGCTGCGGCGCGGTAGTCGCCTGATGCTGCAGCCATTCGTGCCTGCAGTAGCCCCACCGGGATACTGACGACGTTGGCGTGGTCCTCGGCTGTCATTGCATGGTCGAGCATGGCGCGCGCCTCGGGGACGTCACCGTCGGCGCGGGCCACGTTTGCGAGTTCGTAGGCGGTGGCCGCTCTTGCATCCAACGAGTCGGCCCGTAACGCTTCCTCCCGAGCGCAGCCCAGATAGCTTTCAGCCGAGGCCAAGTCTCGTTGCGCCAGCGCAAGTCGTCCCATCGCAGTAAGGGCCGACGTATGTTCGGGACAGCCGATGCCGGAAGTGGCCGACATGGCCTCGCTCAAGAACTTCTGGGCGCTCTTGGGATCTTCGGTGTCTCCGGCCAGCGAGACCAAACCGTACGCCAAGGCGATGGCGTCACCTGAGTCACGCGCGACGCGGATTGCCTCTTCGAGCGCGGCGCGCCCGCCGGACGCTCCCGCCAAGATCGTCAACCCGTAGCTCAGGCACCAGGCGTCGTGCGCTTCGCGGGCGAGGGCGACGCATTCCTGCAACGCCGAGGCGGCCTCGCCTGATTCGCCGCGGCACAGGAGGTTTCGTCCAATCAGCAGGAGGCTCCTGGCCCGCAGACTGCGATCGTTCAGGCGCCCTCCAATCTGGAGACTTTGTACCGCGTGCGACCAAGCGGTGGCCGGGTCGCCCTGCACGTCGGCCAGCAGGGCCGCCCCGAAGAAAGCCTTCCCCTCGCCAATGGTCGGCGCACCATCAACATTGCTGAGTGCGGCTCCCAGCCACCGTCGTCCTTCAGCGAGTGCACTCGTTGCCCGCCACCAGAGGGTCAATGACGACGTGAGGCGCAGAGCCCGCTCCACCTGATGGTCGGTGATGAGCCATTCCATGGCGGCACGCAGGTTCTCGGCTTCGCCATTGAGTCGTTTGATCCACTCTCGTTGTTGGGGGCCGGTGAGGTGACGCTCCCCTGCCTCGGCAAGTGTGGTGCCCCATGCGGCGTGGCGGTTGCGGGCCTCGTCAGATTCGCCGGCGGTCGCCAGTTGGTCTCGGACGAAGTGGCGCACGGTCTCGAGCAGGCGGTAGCGATTGTTGCCTCTAGCAACCAAGGAGTGGCTGACGAGGCGCGCCAGCTGAGCATCGACCTCATCGGTGATTACTTCTGTTCCCGCACAGACGTTGCGGATGGCGGTGGCGGTTGCTCCTCCGGAGAACACCGACAGACGTCGAATGAGTGCCTGATCTGTCGGTGTCAGTAGATGCCAGCTCCAGGCGATGGCCGCGTCGAGGGTGCGATGGCGGGGATCTGCCTGACCTGGGTCGGCGACCACCGTTGATCGTCGTTCGTCCATCATCGTGAGGAGCTGATGGGGAGCCAGCACGTCGGAGCGCGTCGCGGCCAACTCGATGGCCAACGGCAGTCCGTCGAGACGACGACAGATCTCGCCAACCGCATCGGCGTTGGTTGCGTCGAGCACGAACCGACGACCGGCCCGAGCTACGAATAGCGCCACCGCGTCGGGTTGTTCCAACGGACTCAACACCCAGACGAGCTCGGCCCCCAACCCGAGGGCCTCGCGGCTGGTGGCGAGGACGCAGAGGTTGGGGCACGCGTCGATGAGGACGCCCACCACGTCGACGACTGCCTTCAGCACGTGCTCGCAGTTGTCGAGCGACAGGAGAACGCGCCGCTCCCCTACCAACATCACAGCCGCCTCAACAGCGGTCGAACTACCGGCGTTGGCGACTCCGAGCGCCGTCGCTACCGCGCGCGCCACATAGCCGGACGACGACACCGACGTCAGGTCGACAGTGGCAACCTCGAACTCCTCTTCAACCGCGGCCCCCGCCTCCGCCGCGAGCCGCGTCTTGCCTACCCCCGGTGGCCCAACGATGGTGACCAACCGATTCTCGCCGACAGCGGCGACGATCTCGGCCAGCTCGGCGTCTCGCCCTACGAGCGTGTCGCGTTCAGAGTGTGGCTTCATCGAGTCTCCTGCACTCGAAGGGACGTGATCTCAGCCGCGAAGGCTGATATCACGACCCTAACTCTGCACGAAACCCAATCGATGGGCGAGTGCCTCTGAGGCGGAGCCTCCAGTGGACGATAGGCGCGCACGGCTATCGTTGCAGTCTAAGACTCCGTATCCGAATGTAATACGCTATTCTTGCATGCGTGGCCTGTTTGAACTCGACCTTCTCGATGACGATCCCTTCGAGGTCGATCACCAGATGGCGCACCTCTTCAAGCACGCTGCCCTCGGTCTTGACGACGTCTACGACGTCTGGAGTTCCGATCCACTCTTCTACCCCGCTATGCCGCCAGCGCACTGGCTGATGGTCGCCCGCGTTGCCGGACGAGTTCTGGTGGTGCCGCTCGCTCCGCCCCACTCCGGGGACCGCTCACGCTGTCGGCCTATCGGCTGCTATGTGGCCACGAAACGGTTTGCGGCTCAATACTTGGAGGACCGATGACCAAGAAGCAGATGACCCACCAAGAGGAGTACGACTTCTACGCGGACCCACAGAACCAACGACCGCGGGGCCCCGCCCGGCGACGCACAGCGCGCCTCACGGAGATGGTTCCGGTGCGCTTCCCCTCTGACACGCTGGCCGCTGTTCGGGAGCGTGCCGACGGCGAGGATCGCTCGGTGTCGAACTGGATCCGTCGAGCCGTCGAGCGCGAGCTGTCAAGCGACGCCACGGACGCCACGGAGACAACTCAGCCCAGATCACGCCGCACCCGGAAGTCGGCTTCGTAGGTTCCTGCCGCCCTTTACGGGTGGAGCCACCAGTGGATGATCGGCGATCCGGCGAAGACGGCCAGCGCGGCACCGCCGGCTAGGAACGGGCCGAAGGGGATCGCGTCTTTGCGCGAGCGGGCGCGAGAGACGACGAGTGCAACGCCGATGAGCGCGCCGAGCAGGAAGCCGAGAAAGATCCCGACCAGCACGTGACTGAGGCTCAGCCAACCTAGGAAGAGGCCGAGGATGAACGACAGCCTCACGTCGCCGAAGCCCATGCCGGCCGGCGACACCAGATGGATGAGAAACAAGGCCGCGAACGCCAGTGCGCCACCCAGGAGGGCGTTC
>JALZBN010000110.1 GCA_030947365.1 Actinomycetota bacterium | reverse complement strand
CCACCCGGGGGGTGGGGTGAGCGCCATCAACGGCCGCAACGCGGCCATGGCCGTGCTGGCCGACCTGGCGGCCACCACCTGAGTCGGCACTCGGGCCGACACCTTGCTTCGTGGCCCTCGCTACGATTTCGCGGTGGCCTACGACGAGGGTCTCGCCGACCGGATTCGCGAGTTGCTGCCGGGTGACGTCGAGGTCACCGAGCAGAAGATGTTCGGCGGGCTGGCGTTTCTCGTGGGCCGTCACATGGCGGTGGCGGCCAGCGGTCAAGGTGGGTTGATGGTGCGATTTGATCCAGCGACCTCGGACCGTCTGGTCACGACGACGAAGGCTCGCGTCATGGAGATGCGGGGACGACCCATGGACGGATGGCTGCGAGTCGACACCGACGACGTTCGCACCAAGCGGCAGCTCGCCAAGTGGGTGGACCTGGGCACGACCTACGCCCGCTCCCTACCCCCGAAGCGATAATGGCGCCCGGGCTCAGCGACGACGGAGCGGCCGGCGGTTGAGGTACTCATCGGCGACGTTCGGGGGAGCACACGCCAGCCAGCCGTCGATGATCGCTTCCCGCAGTGGTCGCTTGGTCACCGTCTTCAGCTGGATCAGAACCGCCGGGTACCCGTCGAAGTGCGGGATGGTGAAGAACGCGGGGGGCTGGGCGGCGAGCACGGCCTCCTTCTCGCCGAGGTCTTCCACTCTCACGGCGAGGATCGGTCCGTCCGGCGGCGTCACGTCGCCGAACCGGCGGATGTCAGCCTTGCTGAACGGCCGTTCCCACGCGAAGGCCTTTCCGGCCACGGACCACGTGCGATTGCCGTGTCGCTCGCCCTCGGTGACCTGGGGCAGGTCCAGGGCCATCCGAGCCGCCTCGTCGACACTCACCACGTCCGGCACCGTACTTTCCCCCGGCGGCGCCGGATCGCCCGACGCCGAGCCCCGTGACGCCGTCGTCGGTCGCGCCCAAGTCGAGGGGGTAGGTTGCCTCGCCATGAATGTTGTGGAGGAGACGTCGGGTGGCTGAGGAGCCCACGCAATTCAGCGCGCTGCTGGCCGGCTACGGCACGACTGCTCTCGGCGAAGGGGTCGATGTCGAGTCGGTGTTCGCGCTCCTCAAGGTCCGCGCCGAGGACGGCAGCCCGGCGTGGTTGGTCCGCAGCGGTGGCTCGCCCCTGACGGCGGAGGAGCTGCTGGGGGTTCTCGACGGACTCACCCTGTCGATGCGCCAGAGGCTGACCATGGCATGGAAGCGCCAATCACCACCCCCGAGCACCGGCGGGCCCTTGGGGCCCATTCAGTTCAGCGAGCTGCTCGCCGGGCTGGAAACCTTGGGCTGCGGTGACGAGTACGTGATCGAGTCGGTGTTCGCGGTCATCAAGGGCCGACGAATCGAGGGGGCGCCGGCGTGGTTCGTGCGTTCTTCAGAGATGAAGCTGAATCCGGAGGAGCGCCTGGGCGCCCTGGAGGGTTACGCCGATACTGTCCGACTGGGCCTGGCCGAGAACTGGAAGTGGTGAACGTAGGGCACCAGTGAGACCTGCCACTATTCCTCGTCGAGGGCGGCGCGCAACAGGTCGCGTAGCTCGTCGTCGGGGATGGCGGCGGCGGCTATGGGCCGAAGTCGGATAGTCCCCTTGCCGCTTGTGAGCTCGGGGTGTCGGGCGGCAAAGGCGAGCGCGTCGCGGCCATTGCCCCAGCCGTACAACGACACCCCGTGCTTCCACACGCCGACGTGGATGCGTCGGTGCCGGACCCGGTAGCTCGGCATCTGGTACGAGAAGCCCACCTCGGCATCGGGGTGGACATCGAGGACCAACCGCTGTACCCGGTCGAACAGGGGTCGGTACTCGGGGTCAATGGCCTCGATGTAGGCCCGCGCCGCGTCGTCCATCTCCATCATGATTGTCGTCGGTAGGGTCGCGCCATGCTCCTCGTCACGTTCCACGGAGGTTCCGGCGGCCAGAACAACGTCGGTGCCTATGCCGACTCCGGCAGCAACATCGGCACCGAGCTGAGCCGCGCCGTCCTGTCGGCCCCCGACCCCAGCCTGCTCTCCGAGCTGCGGGGGATCCAGTTGGTGGCCGACGGCGTCCTCTGGGTCACCTCGGGGGCCAAGAACGCGAGCGCCGTCTTGGCCTTCAAGGGCTCCGGAACGTCGTACGCCTCTACCGGCACACCGGTTGTCGAGTACGCGTCGGTCAACTCGCTCTGGCACCCCTTCGACTTTGCCTTCGACGGCAACTCCAATTGCTACGTGTCCGACCAGGACACCGACGTGGTCGTCCGGCTGGCCGTGGGCGCCGACTTTCTCTCGGCAACCCCGACCCCGGTCGCGCCGGCTCTGCCCCCGGGCACCTACCTCGATGCTACGTTCGTGGCCTCGTCGAACGGCGACCTCCCCGGGGTGCCGGCCACGACGGCGGTGCCGGCGCCGGCGGGGCTGGAGGTGGCGTTCGATTGCAAGGCGTCGCGCGTCTCGGTCGCCAACTCGGTGCGGGGCGTGGTCTGGGCCCTCGGGTGTCTGTACGTGGCCGACGAGGTCGCCAACGCGGTGAAGGTGTACGGACCGACAGGAGAGTATCTCGGCCAGAGCAAGCCGGTCATCGGGCGCGTTACCCCGAGCGGCATCATCACCGAGTTCTACCTGCCAACCGGCACCAAGCCGCAGGAAATCACCAATGGCCCTGACGGCAAACTGTGGTTCACCGACCGGAGCGACAACCAGATCGGGCGGATCACGACCGACGGCCAGGTCGGCCTGTTCACGCTGGCCACGCCCAGCTACCCGCAGCAGATCACCACCGGTCCAGACGGCCGGCTGTGGTTCACCATGCAGGCGCCCGCTCGCATCGGCGCTTTCACGCCCTTCGCGCCGGCCCCCAGCCAGCCCGACATCCGCAGGATCGAGCCGCCCGACAGCACGACAAACGGGGGCACAACGGTCCTTATCACCGGCTACAGCATCGGGACCGCTACCCAGGTGCTGTTCGGAACCACGCCCGCCACGAGCTTCCACGCCATCGGTCCCAGCCAGATCGAGGCGGTGGCCCCACCCCACACCGCCGGCGAGGTCGACGTGACGGTGGTCACCCCGTCGGCAACGACGGCGGCCTCGGAGGGGTCGAAGTTCTTCTACAGCTCGCTCGCGTGCGGCAAGGTCATCACCCAGAGCACCACCTTGAGCGCCGACATCGGCCCCTGCTACCACGACGGCGTGATCGTCAGGGCCGACAACATCACGCTCGACCTCGGGGGAAAGAGGGTCTTCAGCTTCACGAGGCCGAGCGATGGCAACGCCGCCGGCATACGGCTGCCGATGCGCACCGGCGTGACCGTGAAGCACGGCACCGTGTCGGGCTTCGACGCCGGTGTTGTGCTGCATGGGGGCGGTTCGAACATCCTCACGAGTCTCACGGTGAAGGACAACATCGGTCCCGACACCATCAACTCCACGCTCGGGGATGGGATCTTCATCGAAGCGTCTGCCGCCAACAAGGTGACCAACAACACCATCTCGCACAACGGGATCTTCGACGGCATCGGCATCTACGAGCCGCAGTCCAACTCGAACATCGTCGAGAACAACGTGGTCGAAAAGACCTCAGACGGGGGACCGGCGGGGCAAGGAATCATCATCAACGGCGCCACCGAAGGCGCCACCCCGACCCACATCGAGTCCACCCGGGTGGCGAACAACGTGGTGCGCGACAACGCCTCGGCAGGCATCGCCAACATCAACCACGTGCGCGGATCGATCGTGGGCAACACGGTCGTGGGCAACGGCGCCACCAACTCCGTCGGCAACGGGATCGGAGTCTCTGTGGGGTTCATCTGGAAGGGGATTACGCAGATGCTGATCAAGGACAACAAGGTCCACGGCAACGGAGTGGACGGCATCCGAATCGCCGCCAACGCGACCGGCGGAAACAGGGTCTTCAACAACGACGCCGCCAACAACAACGCCAACCCTGCCGCCAACACCTACGAGGGTGGAGGGCGGGGCTTCGACTTGCACGACCTGAACGCGAACTGCGCCGGTGACGCCTGGAACGCCAACATCTGGGGCAGTGGCGGCTACTCGCCGGCGTGCACGACCCACGGGGGCAGCGGACCGACGGTCGCGGCGGCGAGCGGCACCCAGGCCCCCACCCCCCGAGGCCCCAACGCCGAGGCCTGGGCGCAGCTTCTCAATCGCGGGCGCCGCTGACGGTCAGGTCCATCGCCTTGGAGGTCCGGTCAAGTAGGTGGAAGGGCAATCTTCAGTGCCCTGCAGATCGGGTTGACCCCCCTCCATGTGGGCGAGGGCCTCTGATGCGAAGATTCAGCTCTACGCTGCAGCGGCCATTGGGTTGAGGGTCGTCTCAGCGACGATCACGTCGGCGACGCCGGTGGAGATTCCCGGGATGGTGATGATGAGGTCCCGGGCGCCACGAAAGGGTTCGATCATCACCTCGATCCGGGCGGTGAGGTCGTCGATGGCCTTGGTGTGGTGGTCGATCAGGTCGAGGGGCACCCGGGTCGGCTCGCAGCGTGCGAGGGCCGGGCCACATCTTCGCTCACCCCGGCGACCACCCAAGGTGCTCTAGTGCGCTGACCTGGGGTTTTGCGGCGCCCCCAACGGGATTCGAACCCGTGCTGCCGCCTTGAAAGGGCGGTGTCCTGGGCCGCTAGACGATGGGGGCCAGGGACATTGTTCGTGCCGGACGGAGCACCGACCGCCTCACCGTAGCGGCCGGCCGGCGAACCCCCCGCCCTTCTTGTTGCGCTCGACGACGTTATCGGGTGATGAGCGCGACACGAACGAGGGGGGGCCGAGTTCCCACGACGTGGCCTCGGGCGTGTCGTGGACCTCCACGCCGATCTCGACCAGGCGGTCACGGAGGATGTCGGCCTCGACCCAGCGCTTGTCGGCCCGGGCTCGGGACCGGGCAGCCAGGAGAGCCTCGACGAACGGGCCCACGAGCTGGCGGGGGTCCCTCATTCCCTTGCCGGCGGCCTCACCCAGCCGCGCCACCATCGACCGGAGCGTCGAGCGGGCGACGGTCAGGTCGTCGGATTGCAGCGTGTCGCGCGACCACTCCACCAAGAGGTCGTCGAGGGCGAGGATGGCCGTGACGGCGGCATGGGGATCGCCTGCCGCCAGGGCCTCGTCGAAAGCGGCGCGGAGGCGGGCGACGTCGTCCACGAACGGGGAGGCGCCCGTCGC
>JALZBN010000013.1 GCA_030947365.1 Actinomycetota bacterium | reverse complement strand
GGTGACCGGTTAACTCGTCGGCGAAGTGCTCGAATATGCTGCCGACGACGACTTGGTGCTGAGTGGCGAGGAAGCAGCGTGACCGGTCGGCGACGGTGCCGAGTCGCTTGCGGATGACGTTGAGGTCGTAGTCGGTGGCCATCGACGACGACACCTTGATGAGGTGCTGGGTCAGGGTGATGCCGTCGAGCTTGCAGGGCATGCACTGACCACAGGACTCCACCGCGAGGAACCGCGCCACTCCTGCCGCGACCGAAACCATGTCGACGGTGTCGTCGAGCACGATGAAACCGCCCGAGCCGACGCCACTGCCGATGGCTCGAAGACCCTCATAGCTGACGGGAGCGTCGAGCGCAGACGCAGGAATGATCGCGTTGGCGACGCCGGACAACACGGCCTTGATGCTGCGGCCCCGGCGCGGCCCGCCGCCGATGGCGTCGATGACCTCACGCAACGGCGTGCCCATGCGAACCTCGCCGACGCCGTGTTGGCGGGTGTAGCCGGTGATGGTGCAGACCATGGTGCCGGGAGACTCCGCGGTGCCGATCGTGCGGAACCACGCCGGGCCACGGCCAATGATGCGGGGCACGTTGGCCAGCGTCTCGGTGTTGTTGACGAGCGCCGGTGGCGCGGGAGAGTCGTCGTCGCCCGACGTTTGGTGCACACCGCGCCTGAACGTCGGCACGATCCTGGGGAACGGCCATCCACCATCGATCGTGTCGAGGAGCGCGCTCTCTTCGCCGTAGAGATACTCGTCGGGGCCCTCGAAGACCTTGAGGTCGGCGGCGTCGGACCAACCGTGGTAATCGGCCTCGTCGATGGCTGTCTGGAGGCGCTCAACCTCGCCGCCGAACGAGCGCTTGAGGGCGAAGATCACCAGGTCGGCACCCACGGCGCGCGCCGCGATCAGGGCGCCCTCCACAACGAGGAACGGGTTGCGGCGCAGAATCGTGCGGTCTTTGAACGTGCCGGGCTCGCCTTCGGCCCCGTTGACGATGACAGTCGTCGGAAATCCGGGCACCCGGTTCTCGGCGACCGTCTGCCATTTCGTGCCGGTCGGGAATCCCGCTCCTCCCCTGCCCCGCAATCCGGCGGCAAGCACCTTCTCCCTGATGGCCCGGGGCTCCATCTTCCGAGCAGCCGCCAATCCCTTGCCCCCGCCCCGGGTCACGTACTCGTCCAAAGAGAAAATCGGATTGGGGTAGAGAACTCGGTGAACCAGCGTCATGAGCCGAATCTAACGGATCTTGTGATTTTCTTCACAATTGGCCATGCTACGTCGACCTCTGCCCCGGGTGCGGTCGCCTGGCTAGTGTTCCGATCCCGTACATCGTTTGGAGGGACCCGCATGGAAATCGGACCGCTTACCACCCGATCAGTGCTCACCGTCAAGGCGACCGACAGCCTCTACAACGCCGCTGTCTCGATGATGGAGCGCGGTGTGGGGTCGGCCGTCATCCTCACCGACGGAAAGCCGTCGGGAATCGTTACCGATCGTGAGTCGCTGCGGGCCATCGCCCAACGCAAGGACGCGAAGACCTCACCCGTCGGCGAGTTCGTCACCGGGAGGCTGACCACTGTGAGCCCCTCCCTGGAGATCCTCGAGGCGGCGCGGGTCATGCGTGAGAAGGCCTTTCGTCACCTCGTGGTCGTCGACGACAACGGCGCGCTCATCGGCGTCTTTTCGATGCGCGACCTCGTGGTAGGGCTCCTCGAGGAACGGAGTTCGCTGGCCGGCGCGGGCCAAGGAAACGGCGCGGCCGCGTCGTAGCCTTGTTGTGCAGAAGTCCCTGAACCTGGCCGCCGACGCGGTGGTGGCCGTTCATATGGTCTTCGTCGCGTTCTTGTTGGTGGGCGGATTTCTCGCTTGGTGGTGGCCCGTCGCGGCCCCTGTGCACATCCTCGCCCTCGTCGTCAGCGCGGCTATCTATCTCGGCGGGCGTGACTGCCCCCTGACGAACGTCGAGAAGCACCTGCGTACTCGCGCCGGCGCGGCTGTTTACCCCGATGGTTTCATTGCCCACTATCTCGTGAGACCGTTCTACGCGGGTGGAATGACGTCAGCCCTCGGTTATGGGCTCGTCGCCCTTGTCGTCGCCGCCACGCTGGTCGCCTACGGTCACCACCTCATCTGACCGACCGTCAGGCGCCGCGAACCACCGAGTAGATCATCAAGTAGTGGCAGACGCACGCGGCGATGACCAGCACATGCCAAACCTCGTGGTAACCGAAGATCCTGGGATAGGGGTCGGGCCAGTTGGTTCCGAGGACCACCGCGCCGACGGTGTAGGTCACGCCCCCGGCGACAAGCAGCACGAAGCCGGTAAGGCTGAGCTGGCGAGTGAGTTGGGGCAACGCGACCACAAGGATCCAGCCCGACCCGATGTAGCAGGCGAGCCCGAACACGCGCTTCTCGGCCAGGCCGGTGATGGCAAGACCGAGCCCGATGGCGGCACCGATCCACGCGCCGACCAGCAGAGCGCCGCTTGTCGGACCTCGCAGGGCCAGCAAGCAAAGCGGGGTATAGCAACCGGCGATCATCACGAAAATGGTGCCGTGGTCGACCCGGCGCATCCGGCGGCGGCCGTCCGCCGTCCACACTCGACGGTGGTACGTAGCACTCACCGCGAACAGCGTCGACAACGCGATGGCGTAGACGACGGCGGCGGCGCGGGCACGCGACGAGGAGGCGCTGGCCACCACCAGAATCCCGGCCGGGATCGAGATGACAAACGCCACCAAATGGAACCAGCCGCGAAGCAGCGGGGGCACCAGTTGGGGTTCGTCGAGAAGCGTGCTCGCTCCGCCGCTGTTTGACGGGTAGATCCCTTGACCGTAACGGGTCTCGCGCCAGCGACACCAGCAGGGCGCGGTACGGGGACTACGCCAACTGGCCCGGGAGGGACGAACTGCGCTCGTGAGCGCGGTGCGAGAGACGGAGATGGCCCGCGATCACCAGGCTGGTGACCGCAGCCCACGCACACCACAGCGAGATGTTGGCGTTACTGGCAAGCAACAGCAGAACCGCCACGGCGGCGGCGTTGACGAACCCGAAGATGACGATGTGGCGGTGACTCGAAATCAAGAGAAGCCCGCAGGTTGCCAAGACGTAAAGCCCGTTGGCTGCGCCGTCCTGACCGAGGTGAATGGAGTACACGACTGTATGCCCGTCGATGCGCGCGCCGACCGACCTCGTCACTATGGCCACCAGATAGATCACGGCGACTGCAACGCCAACCGCGGTGAAGGCGATCATGATCTTGCGTCGTCTCGGATCGGGTTCGACGGCCATGACCGCCATTGGCACGAGCACTGGCAGCGCGACGAATGCGAAGGCGACGTACAGCCAGACAGCCGTGCCGCCGACCGACCACGAGACCTTGTCGGTCAGGCCCCACCAGACGAAGGCCTCAACCACCTCGTGCGCGCCGAGCAGCAGCGGGAGCGCCGCGAGTAGTCGTTCGCTCTTGAGTTGAACGTGGCGCAACGCGTCAATGCCTATCGCGCCGGCGACTACGCCTCCAGCGATATCGGCCTGAGGTGAGAAGCACACGGATGCTCCCAGATACGGGGGAACTGTCCCTGTGGGCTCAAGGCCAGGCGACGGCAAGTCCTTCCTTCTGAGCAGATTCTACAGTCGGACCGGCCGAATGTGGCGGACGAAACTTCGCTAGGAGGCCAGCAGCTCGAACGTCGCCGGCGACGAAACAACGGTGCCGGGCGAGCCGAGTGACCACGATATGACGACGCTGTAACTGCCGGGCGGCGCCTGGGTCGATAGTGGATCTGAGAGTAGCTGGGCCCACGTAAACGATCCTTCATCGGTGAGGGCCTCCCCGGGCATCCAAGGCGGTACCGGGCCCAGCGGCGCCGAGCAGACGGCCATCGAGTTCAGGAGTCCGGCGCCAGCGGAGTTGCGGACCACGGCCTCGTAGCCGCACGGCCTCACGCACGGGTGCGACGAGATATTCGTCAAGACGGTGGTGACGATCACGACCTCACCGGGACGATAGAAGCCCTTGTCGGCCGTCGCCGTTGCTGTGACCTCCGAAGGCGTGCACTCGGGCGGCGAGGAGACGTCGGGTGGTGGCGTCGTCGCTGCAGGCCCAGGGTCGCCGGCCGGGGCCGGATCGGGGGCGGGTTGGTCGTTTGCCGGAGGTGGATCCGTCGGGGGAGCCACGCTGCTGGTCGCCCTCGTCATCGTCGGCGGGACAACACCAGTGGGAAGCTCGCCCGGCGCGAGTGGGATTACCTCCGTAGCTGATGTCGTCGGGTCGCCCAAGAACTTCGGCTGATGATCACCATTCGCGGTACGGACCGTCTTGGCCGAATCGCCCCCGTTCGCCACGCTGACACCTCCGAGCACCAGCAGGCAGACGACGACGGCGAGCCCTCCCTGTTCGGCCCTCGACCGTCGCCGGCGCGCCGTTGCCTTCGTCTGCACAAGGCGACGGAGTTCGTCTTCTGAGCGAAGAGGCGCGGGGACCTCGAGATCATTCCAGGACAAGGTTTACCTCCGAGTTCGAGTCGAGGCGCTGCCGAAGCGCAGCTAGAGCACGAGTGGCGTGGGTGTGCACCGAGTTGACGGTGATTCCGAGAAGAGAAGCGACGTCGGCCTCGGGAAAGTCAGCCAGAAAACGCAGGGCGACAACTTCTTGTTGGCGGCGCGGCAGGCGGCGCAGTTCGGCGACAAGGTCGACAGCAACGGCGGTGTCCGCACATGGATCGGTTGGCAGATCAGCTTCTGGGTGCCGTCGTCGTTTGCGCCGCCGCTGCTCGTCAATGGCAAGGTTCGCCGCTACCCGAGCGACCCATGCCTCCCGGTAAGACTGGCCGCCGACTCGCGGCCATGCGACGACGGCACGGGCAAGAGCTGCGGCGGCAACATCCTCGGCGTCGGTGATGTCGCCCAGCAGCCGATAAGCCACCCGATAGGCACCGGCGAACAAGGCCGGAAACGCCTCGTCGAAACCGTCGGCACGGTCCGTAACCTTGCTCACCACCTATTCAACGTACGACTACGCCTCATCAGGTGACGAACTCGTCCTGAAAGCTGAGGCGGGTCCCAACAAGCCAGGTACACATACCTCGATTTGCGAGTTAATTGCGTCGATATACTCGCAGATCATGGCTAGATTTGGATTCTGCTTGGTCGCGGTGTCGCTGGCGCTGGCGGCGTGCGGGCAGTCCACCGCCCGGCCTCAGGTTCTTTCGGCCGAACCGAGAATCACTGGACGATTGACGACGTTCGCGGCGGCGTCTTTGACCGAGTCGTTCGACGACCTCAAGGCGAGGCTGCGAGCGTCGAGTCCAGGCTTGTCGTTGACGTACAGCTTCGGGGGATCCGGCGCGCTTGCCACCCAGATTCAACAAGGCGCGCCAGCCGACGTGGTCGCCACCGCCGATACGGCGTCGATGAAGAAGCTGACTGACGCCGGGCTGGTGGACGCGCCGATGACGTTTGCCAGGAACAAGCTCGAGATCCTCGTGGAGTCGGGCAACCCGAAGTGTGTCCGCGGCCTCTCGGACCTGTCGCGGGGTGACCTGAAGGTTGTTCTCGCGGACGAGACCGTTCCCGCCGGTAAGTACTCGGCGCAGGCGCTCAGCGCGGCAGGGGTCACCGTGAACCCCGCGTCGAAGGAGGGTGATGTGAAGTCTGCCGTCGCCAGAGTCATCACCGGGGAGGCCGACGCCACCGTGGTCTACGTCACCGACGTCAGTGCGGTGGGCCCGAGAGGGCAAGGTGTAGCGATCCCGGACGCGATGAACATCGTCGCCGAGTACCCAATCGCCGTCGTCAGGTCGACCGGCAATCCCACCGGCGCGACGGCGTTCGTCAATGAAGTCGTGAAGGGCGCCGGTCAGGATGCGCTGCACAACCACGGCTTCCTGGCCGCGCCTTAGCAATGCCCTCATACCGGATCGGCCAAGCAGCGGAGCTGCTCGGCGTCAGCGCCGACACCGTGCGGCGGTGGGTCGACGACGGCCGCATCCGCGCCACGCGCACCGAAGGGGGTCGCCGCCTGATCGACGGTCTTGCCCTCGCAAAGTTCGCTGCCGCCCTCCCGGGCGCGGCCGAGGGCGAGGACGCCGAGCCTGATGTCGTTGTCGGCCGGTCGGCGCGCAACCGCTTCGCCGGGATAGTCACCAGGGTCGTGAGAGACAAGGTGGCGGCCCAGGTAGAGATCCAAGCCGGCCCCCACCGAGTGGTGTCGCTGATGACGCGGGAGGCGGCCGACGAGCTCGGCCTCGCCCCCGGAATGATGGCGGTGGCGGCGGTCAAGGCGACGAGCGTCGTCATCGAGATCCCTGCCGGCTGACAATGGGCCCGGCGCGCCGACGGCGGCGCGCCGGAGGAATTCCCGATTCGGCTCCCGTCGTCCCGGTGGTCGTCGCCTCGGTTGCTGTCCTGTTGTTCGCGCTCCCCCTCGCCGCTCTCATCTGGCGCGCGCCGTGGTCTTCGGCATGGCACGAGCTCAGCGGCGCGCCGGCGCGCGACGCGCTACGCCTATCGCTCATCACCTCGCTGTCGGCTACCGGGATCGCAATTCTTCTCGGCGTGCCGCTCGCCTGGGTGCAGGCCCGGGTCGACTACCGGGGAAAGCGGGTCGTCCGTGCCCTCACGATCCTGCCGATGGTGCTGCCTCCTGTCGTCGGCGGCGTCGCCTTGCTCCTCGCCCTCGGCCGCCGGGGAATCGTCGGCGGCGACCTCGAGCGAATTGGTATCCATCTGCCCTTCACAACTGCCGGCGCGATCGCGGCCGAGACATTTGTGGCCATGCCCTTCTTGGTGCTCACGCTTGAGGCAGCCTTTCGCAGCACCGACCGTCGTTTGGAAGAGGCCGCCCGCACGCTCGGCGCGCCGCGGTTCGCCGTCTTCTGCAGGGTGACAATGCCCCTCGTTCTCCCTTCGTTCGTCGCCGGAATGGTTCTCTGCTGGGCCCGAGCACTCGGTGAGTTCGGGGCCACGATCACCTTCGCCGGCAACCTCCAAGGGACCACCCAGACCCTGCCGTTGTTCGTCTACGTAAAGCTCCAAGGCTCCAACCCCGACGCCGCAATCGTGCTCTCGCTCGTGCTTGTCGGCATCTCGCTGGCCGTGCTCATCGGCCTGCGCGACCGTTGGTTCACACTGCGGTGAGCCTCCGCGCCGACGTGGGTGTCGAACTCCCCGGATTCACGCTGGATGTTGCCCTCACCATCGCGGCAGCAACGACCACGGCCCTCGTCGGCCCCAACGGCGCCGGCAAGACGACGCTCCTGCGTGCCCTCTCGGGGCTCCGTTCCCTGACGACCGGGCGAATCGAACTCGACGGCGTCGTCCTCGACGATCCTGAGCGTGGCGCGTACCTACCTCCGGAGCGACGAGCGGTGGGAGTGGTGTTCCAGGACAACCTGCTCTTCCCTCACCTCGACGCGCTCGACAACGTCGCCTTCGGGCTACGCGAGCGGGGCCATCGCCGGCGCGAGGCCCGTCGGGTCGCAGCCGGGTGGCTTGAACGGATGGACCTGCACGGGCGCGCCGGCGCCCGGCCCCGCGATCTGTCGGGCGGTGAGGCGCAGCGGGTCGCGCTCGCCCGTGCTCTTGCCCTCCAGCCGGCACTACTCCTGCTCGACGAACCGCTCGCCGCCCTTGACGCAACCACCCGCAACGAGGTTCGGCGCGACCTGCGCCATCACCTCGCAGAGTTTTCCGGCGCGCGCCTTCTCATTACCCACGACCCCATCGATGCTGCCGTCCTCGCTGACCACGTGGTGGTGCTCGACAACGGCCGGATCGCACAGACGGGCACGCCTGCGGAGATCACCGCTCAACCCCGCAGTCGCTGGGTCGCCGAGCTCGTTGGCACGAATCTCTTCCCCGGCCGCGCCGGCACCGGCGGCATGGTGACCCTCGACAGCGGCGGCGCGCTCATGGTCGCCGACCGGCTTCCCGCCGGCCCCGTGTTCGCGACAGTGCATCCCCGCGCCGTATCGCTTCACTCCCACCGGCCCGAGGGGTCTGCCCGAAACACTTGGCCGGGACGTATCGAGACGATCGAACCGGTGGGTGATCGACTCCGCATCCGGGTCGGTGCCACGCCGTGCATCGTGGCCGAGGTCACGCCGGCCGCGGCCGCCGACGTCGGCCTCCGCGAGGCAACCGATGTGTGGATCGCCGTGAAGGCGACGGAGATCGAGGTGTACCCGGAGTAGGCGCGCCGAGCGCCTGCGCTCGGCGACTCAGGGGCCGAGCTGGCGGTGATCGGCGCGGGCCTGCGCTTCTCGCTGAGCAACCAGGGTGTCAAGCTCTGCCTGCGTCATAGTGACCCGCTCCTCTGATTCCGGCGCGGGCTTCATGCCCTCGTTGATTCCCTTTTCGAACTCGGCCTTGGCGGAGCCGAGCGACCGAGCAAGCTTGGGGAGTCGGGTACTGCCGAACAGTAGGGCGACGATGACCAGCACGATCAGCAGGTCGGGGCCGATGATCTCCGCCAACAACACCGATGACGTCATGTCAAGAAGTCCTCTCAGTGCCACACGCAGACACAATGCCTACCGCGACATCATCGCGGTGTCGAGTGGGAAGGTGCAATGCCAATCGATCTCATGAGCGCCGCGAGTCAACCGGTTGCCGACGTTCTCGCGCGGCTGGGCACTGAGGAGACCGGCCTCAGCGCCGAGGAGGCCGCACGGCGACTCAAGAACGTCGGCCCGAACGTATTGGCGTCGCACCGGGTGACGGTGTTGGGAGTCCTCCTCCGCCAGCTACGCAATCCACTTCTCATCCTGCTACTTGCGGCGGCCGCTATCTCGGCGTTGACGGGGGATGCAGCCGACGGGGCCATCATCGCGACAATCGTTCTATTGAGCGTGGGACTCGGATTCTTCAACGAGTACCGCTCGGAGATTGCCGTCGAGGCGCTGCACGCCAACATCCGACACGAGGCGCTCATCTGGCGCGATGGCACGCAGCAACGTCTCGATAGTCGAAACCTCGTACCCGGAGACGTCGTAGGTCTGCAGGTCGGAGATCTAGTGCCCGCCGACGTTCGGCTGACGGACACCAGTCATCTTGAGTGCGACGAGGCCGTCCTCACCGGCGAGTCCATGCCGGCTACCAAGTCGCGCGAAGCCGCCCCGACGGGCGATTCGGCGCTAGACCTGCCTTCGTGCGCCTTTATGGGCACCGTCGTTCACCAAGGCTCCGGGCGAGCCGTTGTCGTCTCGACGGGTTCCGCCACCGCGTTCGGCAAGATCGCCGTCGGCCTCAGCGAACGCAAGGCCGAGACAGCCTTCCAGGTCGGGCTTCGGAGCTTCTCCAAGCTCCTAGTGAGGGTCGCAGCCGTACTGACAATCTCGATCTTCGTCATCAACGTCGCCTTCTCGCGCCCATTGATCGAAGCCCTTTTGTTCTCGTTGGCCATCGCTATCGGCATCACCCCTCAGCTGCTGCCCGCCATCGTCAGCGTCAGTCTTTCGAAGGGGTCGCGCGAGCTGGCGCGGCGAAAGGTACTCGTGAAGCGCCTCGTCGTCATCGAAGACCTCGGCAACATCGAGGAGCTGTTCACCGACAAGACCGGTACCCTCACCGAGGGTGCCATCACGTTCGACCAGGCCCTCGACCCGGCCGGGCAGCCCGCGACCCGGCCGTTGGTGTTCGGACTCATCTGCAACGAGGCGACTCTCACCCCCGAGGGTCCTGTCGGCGGCAACGCTCTCGACGTTGCGCTGTGGTCGGCTGACGCGGCCGAGCAGCTTGCCGGCTCGGTGGATGGCCCCGGCGCGTACGAGCGGCTCGGTCTGGCGCCGTTTGACCACGACCGCCAGCTCGCCTCCGTCGCCGTACGCGCCACTGGGGCCCCGGTATTGCTGGTCACGAAGGGCGCGCCGGAGGCAGTCCTCAGCCGCTGCATCGATGTTCCGCCCGAGGCGGCCGCGACTCTCGACGGCCTCTTCGCCGACGGTGCGCGCGTCGTCGCCATCGCCACCCGCGACGCGCCGGGGCTCACCGAGCCGGGTCCCGACGACGAGCGCGATCTGCACCTCGCCGGGTTCCTGACGTTCATCGACCGGCTGAAGCCCGATGCGGGGGCCTCGATCGCCGAGCTCAACCGGCTCGGCGTCGATGTCAAGATCATCACCGGCGACAACGGCGTCGTGGCCGGCAAGGTCTGTCGCGACATAGGCATCGACGTCAAAGACGTCCTCACCGGCGCCGACGTCGCGCGCCTCGACGACGGCGCGCTCTCCGCCGCCATCCCCAACACGACGGTGTTCGCAAGAGTCAGTCCGGATCAGAAATCGAGGATTATCAAGGTCGCGCGGCGTCGCGGGGTCGACGTCGGATTTCTCGGCGACGGCGTCAACGATGCGGCGGCGCTCCACGCGGCAGACGTCGGCATCTCGGTCGAGTCAGCCACCGACGTGGCCAAGGACGCCGCCGATGTCGTGTTGCTGGACAAAGACCTTGGTGTGCTCGCGGACGGCGTGATGGAGGGCAGGCGAATCTTCGCCAACACCCTGAAGTACGTCCTCATGGCCACGTCGTCGAACTTCGGGAACATGTTCAGCGCCGCGGGTGCGTCGCTGTTCCTGTCGTTCCTGCCCATGCTCCCGTCGCAGATCCTGTTGAACAACCTGCTCTACGACGTCGGACAGCTCGCCATTCCCAGCGATCACGTGGACGCCGAAGTGCTGGCCCGCCCAGCGGCCTGGGACATCACCTTCGTGCGGCGGTTCATGAGCGTGTTCGGACCGGTTAGCTCGATCTTCGACTTCATGACCTTCTTCGTGATGCTCGTGATACTCAACGCCGGGCACAGCGAGTTCCGCAGCGGCTGGTTCGTCGAGTCACTGGCCACACAGACCCTCGTGGTCTTCGTCATCCGCACCCGGCGCGTCCCGTTCACCCGCAGTCGGCCGAGTCTTCCGATGATCATCACACCACCCACCTGCGCGCTGGTTGGTGCCGTTCTCCCGTTCAGCCCCCTCGCCGGCGTCCTGGGCTTTACCGAGTTGCCGCTCAGTTTCTTTCTCATCCTTCTCGGGATGATCGGCTCATACCTAGTCCTGGTGGAATTCGTCAAGAGCCGCTTCTATGCAGCCCAGTTGCACCCCCGACGGGCACCGACGACCCACGAGCAGCGGACCGAGCGAGCAATCCGCCGCCGCTCGGCCCGCTTCATTCACCACCCCACCCGCGTTCCGGTTCCTGGTCCTCCCACCTCGTAGCCGCGACACGGCTGCGTCCTCACCGATCGTGTTGCCGGAGCCGGAGCGTTACGCTTCCTCGCTCTGTCCACCATTGCGACCCTCTTCGTTCTCGGTGTCGGGACGGGTTCGGCCTACGCCTTGTTCGCGGTCGGTTATGCCGTCGTCTACGACGTGCTCGGCCTCATGAACCTGGCTCACGGCGACATCTTGATGATCGCCACGTTTGTATGCCTCGGGACGTGGGAGGCCACCGACAGCCCGGTGATTGCCGTGGTCGCCGGTCTCGCTGTCGGGGCTATCGCCGGGTCCATCGTCGACCAAGTTGCGTATCGCCCGCTGCGCTACACCGGTGACACCCTCGCTCCCCTGGTCGCGTCCCTCGGCGCCGCCCTGCTGCTGCGCAACATCGCCCAATCAACATTCGGGGTCGAGGACCGGGCCTTCCCGGATCTCCTTCCGGGGGGCGAGATCCGGCTGGCCGGCGCGGGGCTCCCAGTGGCAGCCGTGATAGGGCTCGTCGCCGCTGTCGGAGTCGCGATCGGTGCGCAACGGCTTCTGGCCCGGACCCGCGCGGGCGCTGTCGTAATGGCGGTTGCGCAGGATCTCACTGCGGCGCGACTCGTCGGTCTCCCCGTCGGCCTCGCGGTGTTGGCCGTGTATGCCGTGGCCGGCAGCATTGCCGGTCTCGGCGGAATTCTGTACGCGTCGACCTTTGGCGCGCTCAAGTTGTCGTTGGGTTGGTCCGCGACGGTCATCGCCTTTACCGCCGCAGTCATCGGAGGACGGGGCTCCCTTGTTGGCGCCGCGCTTGGCGGCCTGGCGCTCGGCATCGCCACGACGTTTCTCGCTTATGCCCTTCCCGGCGGCTACCGCGATGCAGTTGCTTTCGTTGTGCTGGCGGGCGTTCTGGTGATCTGGCCCGACCGCCGGGGTATTGTCAACGGACCTGACTAGGGTTCAACCACAGTTGACATTCGGAAGTCTCGCGGCGTCCGCGTTGTCGGGAGCCGCGGAGCGGGGAGAGTTCATGCGATACAAGGTAGGCATCTGTCTGGGCATCGTCTCGCTAGCCCTGGCTAGTGCGTGCGGATCGAGTTCTGATTCCAACGTCACGTCGGCTTCGAACTCATCGAAGACCTTCAAGATCGCGGTCGTGGCGCCGCTCGCCGGGTCCTACGCCGTGTACGGCAAGCCCATCCAAGATGGTGCCCAGCTCGCAGTCGACGAGCTGAACCAAGCCGGTGGCATCACAGCCGGGCCGTACAAGGGTGCCAAGTTGGCGCTCGTAGCGTTCGACGACCAACTGGATCCCAAACAGGATGCCGACGCGGCTCAGAAGGTCGTCGATGACCAATCGATCTGGGCGTACTCAGGCCTTGCCGCGAGCGACGGTGCACTGGCCGCCAAGCCCATACTCAATCGGGCCGGCGTGCCGCTGATTTCCTCGTACGCCTCCTCGCCCCAGATCACAAAGGACGCGTCACGCACGTTCATCCTCGCCAGCCCTCACGGCGCGTACGCCTACGGCGGTATCC
>JALZBN010000109.1 GCA_030947365.1 Actinomycetota bacterium | reverse complement strand
TGGTCTCGTCGAACAGCTCGTACCGACTGCGGCCGGCCTTCTTCGCCCGGTACATCGCCGCGTTCGCTTCACGAAGCAGCATCTCGGCGTGGCCCTCGTCACCGTTTTCGGCCGCCGCGGCCACCGCGACACCGGCACTCACGCTCACGGCGACCAGTTCACCGCCAACGTCGAAGGGTGCCTGGAACAACGCTTGCACCTCCTCCGCCCGCTCCCCCGCGTGCGATCCGCCCTGCAGGTCTTCCCAGAGCAGCGCGAACTCGTCGCCAGCGATGCGGGCCAGGGTGTCGGCGGCGCGGGCCGCCTGGCCAAGGCGGTCGGCCACAGCTTTCAGGAGACCGTTGCCTGCCTCCCGTCCGAACTGGTCGTTGATGGCCTTGAACTGGTCGAGGTCGAGGCAGAGCACGGCAACCGAAGAGCTGCTCGCCGTGCCGCGGGTGAGCGCCTGGTCGATGCGGTCGAGCAACAAGGCGCGGTTCGGGAGTCCGGTCAGCTCGTCCCGCAAGGCCCGCTCGGCAAACGTGCGCTCGAGCTCGGCGCGGAGTGCGGTCGCGCTGCGCTGCCGGTCGACGATCCGACCGAGTTGGCGACCGACGACCGCCATGGCGTCGAGCAGCTCAGGGATGGGAGCGGCCTCCCGAGGCCCGGCGAATTCAAGGAATCCGACCACCCCGTCTCCGGAGAGGATTGGAAATGCGAAGAGGCCGGGTGGGTCGCCGACGGCATGTTCGCCGATGGCATGGCCACCGTCGCGGAGGGAACCGTCGGTCCAGCCGGTGATGCGGCAAACCTCTTGCAGCACGATCTGCGCCGCGTCCTCTAGGGCATCGGAGTTGTTGGCTGCGGAGGCGGCCCGCTCGAGAAGGACGAGGTAAGGGTCAGGCTCCATGCATCAACCAGGATGCCTCATGCCCACCGCAAGTCGCGCGTGGCAGGCCACAGCCGCGCTACGAGGGTGGCGTCAGGTCGAGATCGGGCGGGGGATGATCGGGCAGCCGCCAGCGGATGAAGCCCTTGTTGTACAGCCCGTGGTAGCCGTTGGCCGCGTCGACCATTCGCCCGAAGGCGTCCGCGAAGGCGGTCCAGTCGGCGTCTTCGATCGACTGCGCGACCGGACCGAGGTCGTCGACGAGAAACCGCGCCATCGTGCGGTCGTACTTCGGCCGGACGAACGCGCCGAGCTCCATCAGGCTGACCGCTTCCTCGAGCTCGTATCTGGCCAGCGGCCAGTTGCCTGCTTCGGCCGCGTACCAGAGCTTCCACACCCGGGCGCCCACTTCGGGCATCAGTCTGCCCATGCCGGGCTGGGTGCGGCCGAGCTCGTCGAGCGACAGCTTGCGCGCGCCGTTGTCGACGAAGATCTCGTCGTCGGGAGTTGTCATCGGAAAGAGACTTTACCGCCGCTCAGGTTTCCCAGTTCGTGCGCGAGGGCGGTTCATACGAGCAGAACGTTCCCGTGCGCACCGAGCGGCGCAGGTGCCGCCCGAGCTCGGGATGGGCCTGCTCGACCGCGTCAAGGCCCAGCCGGATCCGCGTCGCCACCGCCTTCCGGGCTAGTTCGAGCGGATCGCGCCCCAACTCCAAAAGAGCCTCGACGAGATCGCGCTCAGCGTCGACGAGCGCGATCTCGATCGGATCGCCGGCGCGCCGGACCTGGGCCGCCTCCGCGGCAAGGTCCGCCAGACGTGCTCGATGCTCGGCCCGCGCCTCGTCATCGAGAGCGCCGAGCGGACGGAGCCTGGCTGCGCCGCCTGAGCGCCACGGCGGCGCGATGGCAACTGTCGCAGCCGTGCCGACGCCGGCAAGCGTTGCCCCGAGCAGCAGATCGGCCACATGCAGGCTCTGGGCGGGACGAGCCAGCAAGTGGGCCAGATCCTGGAGCCCTCTTTCGTTTCCAAGCCGCGCGTCCGACCCGGCGTAACGCACGAACCAGCTGTCTCCGTCGGGTTCGGGCCGGAACGTGTTGAGCACGCGCCGGCCGCCGGGCAACGCCGCCGCGTCGGTGAGGTCCGACCGCGCCAGGACGGATTGGCACTGGGTCGCCATGGTCTCGATTCCAAGACGGCGGTAGACCTCCTCGGCACCGGCGAGAAGGCCGACGGCTCGGTCCCAGTCGTCCGGACCTCCCCGCACCCGCAGAAGGGCGGCGTACTGACGGCGGGTGTGAGCCAGCAGGATCGGCGCGCCGGCCTCGGCATGGGCCGCTAGCGCCACCTCGTAGTGGCCGCAGGCCGCCTCCCAGTCGTCGAGACGGTGGGCCAGCAACCCCAGCTGGCGCGAGACCGACCCGTGGCACGCAGCTCCGGCGCGGTCGACGGCAAACCGACCTGCGTGCGGCGACAGCCGGTCGTACAACGATCGGGCCAACGACCGGTCGCCGATGACCGCCGCCACTTCTGCCAGCAAAGCCGCTTGGGCCAGCCAGTCCTCGTCCTCCTCATCGGCGCCGTCCTCATCGGCGCCGTCCTCATCGGCGCCGTCCTCATCGGCGGCATGCTCGACGAGGTGGCCGCAGGCGGCCAGCTGCGTCCAAGCCTCGGAGTCACGGCCGAGGTCGACGAGGATGGCGGCGAGCACAGGACCGGCATCACGCGGCGCGCCACGAACGGCGAGTTCGGCCTCGGCGAAACGACCCTGCTCGCGCCGGAGCAACGTCAGCTGCAAGGCACCGGCGTGCGCACCCTTCTCATCGTGTGCGAGGCGGCTCAGCTCGGTGGCGTGGCGGTTGAATCTTTCGCACGCGTCGAGGCGACCGGCCACAAGGGCGGTAGTGCCGTCACGGAGAAGCTGCGGCCAGGCCGGCTGTCGTTGGTCCGTCTCCGAAGTGTACGGGCCTTGGCAAATCCTGACCTAACAGGTAGGGGGTTTTAGCCCGTCAACCGATACCGACAAGAACGAGGTGCTCCACGGCCGTCATCGACGAGCTCGTGCAGAACAATGAGGCGTTCGCGAAAGACTTCGACAGCCCACGTCATCCGCAACGCCGGTGGGCGCGCCAAGGGGGCATCGGTGTCGGGCCACATCTACGACGTGAAGACCGGCAAGCTCGACACGGTGATCGGGGCCAGCGACTAGAAGCGCCGTCGCTAGGGCGAAGTCGACTACGAAGTGGACCGCTTGGAGACGTGCTCGGTCACGACGGTGACCACGTCTCCATAGGTGCGCACCTCGGCAACCTCATCCTCGGGCAAGGCGATGTCGAACTCGTCCTCGAGCACCATGGTGAGCTCGATGGCGCTCAGCGAATCGACGCACAGATCCTCACCGAGGCGGGCCCCGGGACGCAGTCGCTCCGGGTCTACGTCGAGTTGGGCGGCGACGATTCCCCGCACCTTGGGTTCGAGTTCGTTCACGTCGCCAATGCCTCCTTGGTTGCTGCCAGCTCCGCGAGGAGTGTGTCCCGAAGCGCAGCTTTCTCAATCTTGCCCGTGCGATTCCGGGGGATCGTATCCACGACCCGCACATGGCGGGGAACCGCATAATCGGCCATCCGCCCCGCCACCCAGGACTGGACCTCTCCGATATCGATAGACCGGCCGGCGGCGGGCACCACGTAGGTAGCGACGGCCTCGTAGGCGAGCCGGTCAGGGATTCCGAACACGGCCGCCTCGGCGATATCGGGGTGACTCACGAGCAAGTACTCGAGCTCGACTGAGTACACCTTGAACCCACCCCGGGTGATCATGTCCTTCTTGCGGTCGAGGATGAACACGTAGCCCTCGTCGTCGACCCGGGCGTAGTCACCCGTGTGAAGCCACCCCTCGGTGATCGCCGCGGCTGTCGCAACCGGATCGCCGTAGTAGCCCGACGTCACCATGGGGCCGCGGAGCCAAAGTTCGCCGGCCTCGCCAATGGGCACGTCGGTGCCGTCGTCGTCGACTACTCGGGCGTCGGCGCAAGGCACCGGCCGGCCCACGGAGCCGGGCTTCCTGCGGAACTCGGAGTCGAGGAGGATGGTGGCCGGCGAGTGGGTCTCGGTGAGGCCGTAGGCGTCGTAGAGCCGAAGCTGGGGCATGCGCGCGCGCAGTGCTCCCACCGTGGAGATCGGCACCGGAGAGCCGCCGAACGCTCCGATCTCCACGTGGGCAAGTTCGGGCAACCGGAACTCGGGAACCCGGAGAAGGAGCGGCCAAATGGAGGGAACGACCATCAGGTAAGTGATACGGCGCGCGCCGATGAGTTGGACGAACTCACGGGGAACGACCTCAGCCACGGTGACCGACGCGCCGCCGACGAGCATCATCGGCGTGACCTGAGCGATATGGCCGGTGGCGTAGTAGAGCGGGAAAACGACAGCAGTGCGATCGTCGGCTGTCAGAGAGAAGGTGCGGACGTAGGCAATCGCGGAGTGCATCGTGCATCGATGGACGACCTCACTGGCCTTGGGTCTGCCGGTCGTGCCCGATGTGTAGATGACCCCGTAGACCTCGTCTTGGTGCGGAAAGGGCACGTCATCGCCCCGCCACGGCGATCGGCATCCGGTGAGGTGGTCGCCGACGTCACGAACCGTGCCTTCGGGTAGCCCCGCCTCCGTGCCGGCGAGACGCAATCCGGCCATGAACTCGGGGTGGCCGAGCACCAGCCTCGCTCCGGAGTGACGCAGCATGTAAGCCCACTGGGGAGCCTGCAACCGGGTGGAGAGCCCGACAAAGACGAGGCCGGCGCGGGCACAGGCCCAAATAGCGACAACGATGTCGAGCCCGTTTCTGAGGCACACCGCCAGGCGGTCTCCTGGAACGAGTCCTTCCTCGGCCAGACGCGACGCCGCCCCCTCGACCAGCTCGGCCAACTCTTTGTAGGTGAGATCACCCTCGGGGGTCTCGACGGCGCTTTGATCGGGGAACATGGCCACCGCCCGGTCGAGCGCTTCCACGATCGTGAGGACCCGATCGGGATAACACCGAACCTCGGTGCCGAGCCACGGCTCGAGTACAAGGTTGCCGGGCGACACCGGCCCGGCCGCGGCAGGCACTAGCAGGGATCGTGAGACTTGGCGGGGTTAGCCTCGCCGACCGCGCCCGTGGTGCCCGCCAACTTGCCAAGTCGTTTGTAGACCTCACGAACTGCCGGGCGGTTGGCCGTATAACAGAGGAAGTGGCCCTTGCGGTGACGCTTGACGAGCCCCGCGTCCAGCAAGACGGCGAGGTGGTGGCTCGCCAACGACGACTGCATACCCACGGCTTCGGCGAGGAAGCCCGCGCTGCGAGCACCCCGGCGTAGATGGCGGAGGACGAGG
>JALZBN010000108.1 GCA_030947365.1 Actinomycetota bacterium | reverse complement strand
AGTACGTCGTGTACGCGCCGAGGAATCCGGTCGCCACGAAGGGGCGCAGGAACCGTGTCGGTGGGAACCGCTCGACGACAACGGCGAAGAACAGCCCAAGGGCGAAGCTGCCGGAGACGTTCGTGACGAACGTGGCCCACGGAAACCCGCCAGGCGAAACCGTGATGAGCTGAGCGATGCCGTAGCGCGCCGGCGCGCCGAGGGCACCGCCCAGCGCGATTGCCGCGAGCACCGAGGGCTGGTTGCGGCGCGTGGTGCCGGCGGCGGCCAGATCTGGGTCGATAGGTAACTCGTTCGGCAATGGCCCTCTACCGGTGCTCGGGGTTGGGGAAGTCGAAGCGGCAACCCGCGTCCCATTCCGCCCGCTGGTTGCCATGGGCTGGTATCCCTCCGGCATCCTTGAGCATCCGGGCCATGTGCAGAAGGTTCCACGTCATGAACGTCGTGTTGCGGTTGGTGAAGTCGTTCTCGGGCCCGCCTGACCCGGCGTCGAGATACGACGGGCCCGGGCCCGCTTCGCCGATCCAGCCGGCGTCGGCCTGCGGCGGGATGACGTAACCGAGATGTTGCAGGGAGTAGAGGATGTTCATGGCGCAGTGCTTCACGCCGTCTTCATTGCCGGTCACCAGACAACCGCCGACCTTGCCGTAGTACGCATACTGCCCGGCGTCGTTGAGCAGATGGGAGTTGCCATAGAGACGTTCGACGATCTGGGTGCACACGGATGACTTGTCGCCCAGCCAGATCGAGGTGCACAGCACGAGGATGTCGGCCGCCTGTACCTGTTGGTAGATCGCGGGCCACTCGTCGACGGCCCACCCGTGCTCGGTCATGTCTGGCCAGACGCCCGTGGCGATGTCGTGGTCGATCGCTCGGATCTGATCGACCTGTACGCCTTGGCTGCGCATGATCCCAATGGACAGATCGGCCAAGCCTTGGGTGTGGGACAACTCGGGCGAGCGCTTCAGGGTGCAGTTGATGAACACGGCTCGAAGGTCACTGAAGTGCATCCATTCTCCTCATTCGACGTGGTGGCCGGACGGTAGCGTCACCGCGTCCGAACTGTTCACATAGTTGACTAAGAAGATGGTTGACAACCTTCACCATCTGCGATTTGATGTCGGCGAGCGATGAATCCGCGGGACGGGTTCCGTCATATGCACACGACGGGCGCTCTACCCACGTAACCAACCGGGAGGTTTGCCGTGATCCGAATCGCTGACTTCTGCTACCGGCGGCGACGCTACGTGCTGCTGGCGTGGGTGGTCGTGTTGGTTGGCGTGTTCGTCGCCGGGGGAGCGCTGCCGGCGGAGCACAAGGCGAACTACCAGACGCCGGGGGCGGAGTCGACGCATGCATATCGCCTCCTCCAAGACCGGTTCCCGGCGCGCAAGGGCGACTCGATCAAGCTCGTGTTCGCCGGCAACGTCGACGATCCGGCCGCGAAGGCCGACATCGAGAAGGTCATCAGCACGGCGGCCGCTCAGCGATTCGTGGCCGGGGTCACCAGCCCCTACTCGCCGGAGGGCGCGGTCCAGATCTCGTCTGACCACCACATTGCCTATGCCGAGGTCCACTTCGATCGGCCATTCGACAAGCTGGCTAACGCCGACTCCAAGTTCCAGAAGAAGTTCTTGGATGTGATCAAGCCCGGCCAGCACGGCAGCGTCGAAGTGCAGGTGAGCAATTTCGTCGCCGCCCAGCAGATCGGGTCGGAGGTCATCGGCCTGATCTTCGCGGCGCTGATCCTTTTGCTCGCCTTTGGTTCGGCCCTGGCAATGGGCCTGCCAATCCTCACCGCCCTGTTCGGCTTGGGCATCGGCGCAACCCTCGGCGGGATCGCGTCCCGGTTCGTCGAGACTCCCGACTGGGCCGCGACTGTGGCCACCATGATCGGACTGGGCGTCGGAATCGACTACTCGCTGTTCATCATCACCCGCTACCGCCAGTCACTGGCCAAGGGCCTCACGCCTCGCGAGGCCAACATCACCGCGATGGGCACCGCCGGGCGCGCCGTTCTGTTCGCGGGTGGCACCGTCGTGATCGCGCTCCTCGGGATGCTCACGATGGGGCTCAGCTATCTCAACGGCGTGGCCGCCTCCGCGGTGCTCGCCGTATTGACGATGCTGATCGCCTCGCTCACACTTCTGCCCTCGGTCCTCGGGTTCGTCGGTACCAACATTGACCGCCTGCGGGTGCCGTTCACCGGCCGCGCATCGCATCAGGGAACCAAGGCGTTCTGGTACCGGTGGAGTCGGGTGATTCAGCGCCGCCCCTGGATCGCGTTTGTCGCCAGCGCGGTGGTACTCCTCGTCATCACCCTGCCGGTGCTCTCGCTTCGGTTCGGGTTCCCCGACGACGGCAACGCCAAGAAGTCGGAGTCGTCGCGCCAGGCCTACGACCTGCTCACCACCGGGTTCGGCGCCGGGTTCAACGGTCCGCTGTTGCTGGTTGCCGACTTGCAGGGCAGCTCCGACCGTGCCGCGACCGTCGCGAAGATCGTCGACGCGGCCAAGGCCACCAAGGGTGTCGCGTTCGTCGCTCCTCCGGTGCAGAACCCCGCCGGTGACACGGCGCTGATCAACGTCTTCCCGACGAACAAGCCACAAGACGAAGCGACATCCGAGCTCGTCACCCGGCTGCGCGGCTCGGCGCTTCCTGCTGCCGTCAATTCGACCGGGGCCAAGGTTCTCGTCGGTGGGTTCACCGCGATCTCGATCGACCAGAGCGACTACATCACGGCGCGCCTACCGATCTTCATCGGTTCGGTAGTGCTTCTGTCGTTCATCCTGCTGACCACAGTCTTCCGGTCGCCGCTCGTGGCCCTGAAGGCGGGCATCATGAACCTGCTGTCGATCGCCGCGGCCTATGGGGTCATGTCGTATGCGGTGCAGGGCACCTGGTTGGGCGACCTGCTCGGCATACCGAAGACACCGATACCAGCGTTCGTCCCGATGATCATGTTCGCCATCTTGTTCGGGCTCTCGATGGACTACGAGGTGTTCCTTCTCAGCCGCATCCGGGAGGAATACGTGCGCACCGGTGACAACGGCCTCGCTGTCGCCGACGGGTTGGCGGCGACGGCGCGAGTCATCACCGCGGCGGCGGCCATCATGATCTTCGTCTTCGGGGTATTCATCTTCGATCCCAACATCTTCATCAAGCAGATCGGTCTTGGCCTGACGACGGCGGTTCTTGTCGACGCCACGATCGTTCGGATGGTGCTGGTGCCCGCGACCATGGAGTTGCTCGGAAACGCCAACTGG
The DNA here is from genome assembly GCA_030947365.1 of Actinomycetota bacterium. GTDB lineage: Bacteria > Actinomycetota > Acidimicrobiia > Acidimicrobiales > AC-14 > JALZBN01. The sequence goes on along the minus strand of JALZBN010000108.1, from coordinate 1,993 downwards.
TGGATGCCGGCGTGGCTCGGAAGGCTCTTGCCCGAGGTACACATCGAAGGCGAAGCGGCAGTACAGGCCGAGCTGGCGATCCTGTTGGCCGAAGAGGAGTCCAAGGTCTGATCCTGATCTGTGAGCCGGCGACGAAGCGCTAACATCTGAATACTCATTCAGGTGTCAGGAGCCAGTCATGCCGGAGCCAGTTGTCCTCGATAGCTGTGAGCTGAAGCTGGTCGACCCCGAGAGGGTCCGCGCCGTTCAGACGTCGCTGCCCGAGCCCGACGTGGTCGAGGAGTTGGCCGAGGTGTTCGGTTTGCTCTCCGACCCGAGCCGGCTGCGCCTGCTGGCCAGCCTGTTGGAGGGAGGGGAGCTGTGCGTATGCGATCTGGCGGCGGCCGCCGGCATGGCTGAATCCACCACCTCTCATGCGCTGCGGCTCTTACGCGCCCACCACGTGGTCAAGGCGCGCCGCGCCGGACGGATGATGCACTACTCCCTTCGCGACGGTCACGTCCGCATGCTGCTCGACGTTGCCCTCGAGCACGTCCGCCACGCAGAGCCTGCGGGGCCGGGACCGGTGCCGGTTCCGTGAGCCGGTCACGGCGGCTGATGATCGCCCTTGGGCTCAACGTCTTCCTCGTCGTCGGCCAGGTCGCCTTCGGATTGGTGGCCCATTCCTTGGGGCTGTTGGCCGACGCCGGGCACAACCTGAGCGACGTCGCTGCTGTGGTGGTGTCGTTGGCGGCCGTGCGCTGGGCCCGGAGCGCCCCGACGGCCGAGCGCTCGTACGGCAACCACCGCGGCACCATCCTCGCGGCTCTGGCGAACGCGGCGATGATCCTCGCCGCCACCGGTTTCATCGTCTACGAGGGGGTCACCCGCCTCGACAACCCCGAACCGATCCGTGGCGGCATTGTTCTCGCAGTGGCGCTTGGTGCTTTTGTCGTCAACGCGGCTGCCGCCGCCGCCCTCCGTGAGCACAGCCACGACCTCAACATGCGCTCGGCCCTGTTGCACATGGCCGGCGATGCTGCCGCTTCGCTGGGCGTTGCGCTTGCCGGGTTGGTGATCTTGATCACCGGCCGGTTCCTGTGGCTCGACCCGGTGGTCTCCATGGCCATCGCCGTGCTGATCGCCGTCGAGGCGTTCCAGTTGGTGCGCCAGGCCGCCGAGGTTCTGCTCGAGTCAACGCCCAAGGATGTCGACCTCGACCGGCTCACGGCGACGATGGACGACGTGGAGGGGGTTGAGGCCGTCCACGACCTTCACGTGTGGAGCCTGTCGTCGGAGGTGAGGGCGTTGTCGGCCCACGTCGTGCTCGCGGGCCATCCCACGCTGGAGGAAGCCCAGGTCGTCGGCGAACGCATCAAGGGGGCGGTGGCCACACCGTTCGCGATTGCGCACTCCACCCTCGAGCTCGAATGCGAGCCGTGTGCCGACGGCTCGTGCACGTAGCGTTCGTGCCGGGGCGTCCCAGGTGAGAGCCTGAATCGTCTAGTCGCGACTCAAGGTTCTCCTTGCCTGATCCGGTCACGCCCCTTCACGCCGAATCACCGGCTTCACGTCGAGAATCGGCGTGCCGTCGATGGCCTCGAGGTTTCGCACCCGCATTCGCGTGCCGTCGATAGCGACGATCTGCACCGGGTGCAGCCCGATCGGGTTGGGTCGGTCGGGCGATCGGGTGCTGAACACACCAGTCTCGGGCTTCGACAGATCGCCTCGGGGATGGGTGACCAGCACGTCTCGGCTTGCTCGGTCGAGCCAGGTGAGCACGATCACTTCGTCACCAACGCGGAGATCGCGCAGGCCTTCGGCCACCTCCGGCTCGAACACCAGCTCAGCTTCCGGCGCGCCTTCGTGTCCCTGCTTCGGCGCGGAGGTGCGATCGACGAGGGTCGACTTCACCCGGCCAATGACGTGAAGCTCATTCGGATTGCCGTCGGCAATCGGCGCTGGACTCATCCGGCTCAGTCTCTCAGGAACCCCTCACCAGCTCCTCACACTT
>JALZBN010000107.1 GCA_030947365.1 Actinomycetota bacterium | reverse complement strand
ACGAGCAGGTGCGCGTTGTCGACGGCACGGCCACGATCACGCTGGGCGACGGCAGACAGGTGTCGATGATGAAGGGCACCCAGCTGAAGCTGACTAAAGCACCGAGCGGCAGCGGCGATCGTCCGACTCTGCTCGCGGGGGAGCTTCTTGTCGAGGCACCTCACAGTCCGCTCGCGGTCAATGCCGGCGACAGCGACGTTGAGGTCGACCGCGGTGCCGCCCGCTTGACGCGCGACCTGACAGTTGTGGTCCGCACCTACACAGGAAGTTCGACGGTGACGTCGGCCGGTCGGAGCCTCGATGTGCCAGCGCTGCGTCAGGTCAATGTTCCTGGCGTCGGTCTCCTCCCGGCCGCGCCGTCGCCACTCTCCTATACGGCTGGCGATTCTTGGGACGAGCGCTTTCTCGGCGACGCGATCCAATTGGGCGACGAGCTGGCGGCGCGCAGCCGGGGTTTCACCGCCCAGCTCCCGGCCGGCGAGGTGGCTAACGCCGGTTTCTATCGCCAGCTCATTCCTGCATTGACGTCCCAGCCGGACTTCGAGTCCACGTTCCCCGTTCCCGACCGGCCCGCCGGCGAGACCCTCGTCGGCCTGGCCATCACCGCAGAGGGCGCCAAGGGCTCGTTCGCCGACCGGTTGCAACAGATCTTTGGTTTCCATGATGCGGGGGCGACCTGGGGATTGGTGGCCCTTGACCAAGGCGTAAAGCGGGTGACGATCCTCGGCACCGTCGACGAGGCCCTCGGCCACGGCCCCACGCTTGTGGCCGAGCAGCCGGTGACCACGAGTCGTTCGTCATCGCGTTCCTCCACGCGCGCAGCCGCGCCGGCGCCGGCGCCAGAACCCGCGTCCTTGCCAGCTCAAGCCGCAACTCCCACGCCGTCATCAGCTTCGCCGCCGATCTCGAACGCGGGCCCACTGCGTACCGGAGTTCCCCTCGTCGACGGCACGGTGAACAGTCTCGTCGACGTTCTCAGCGGATTGCTGGGGGCGCTTGGCCGCTGAGCGGCGAACAGAACCGGGTGCCGCCGCAGGGGTCGCCCCGGGCGTTAGGCTCGGGACGATGGACGACGACCGGGTCGTGATCTCTTCCGCCCTCGTCTTCTCGCCCGAGACGGTGGCCTCCCGCGCCTTCAACGTCGTCTTCCGCGGTTACGAGCAGAACGAGGTGCGCGCCTTCCTCAAGCGCATCGCCGACGAGATGGGGGCTGCCGCCACCCGTGACGCCGAGCTGCGCCGGTCGCTCCAGGAGGCGCTCACCCGGGCGGCCCATCCCGAGGTGAACGAAGACGTCCTTACCAACGCCTTGGGCGAACACGCGGCGCGCTTGCTCACCAATGCCCGGGAGGCGGCCTCGGCGATGATCTCCGACGCCGAGACCCGTTCGGCTCGGGTCCTCCAGGAAGCCGAAGGCAAGATCGCCCGGGTGCGGTCGGAAGCCGACACGCTCCTGGCCCGCCGCACCGAGGAGGCCGAACGGCTGACCATGGGGCTGCGTCAGGCGGCCGAGGCCGATGCCCGGGCTGTTCGCGAACGGGCCCGCGCCGAAGCCGAGGCCGAGGTGGAGTCGGCGCGCACCCAGGGCCGGGAGATGGTCGCCGAAGCCCGCAGTGTGCGCGAGCGGATGCTCGCCGACCTCACCCGTCGCCAGCGCATCGCGGAGGCACAGGTCGAGCAGCTCAGGTCGGTGCGCCAGCGCTTGTTGCAGGCGTATGGGGTCGTGCGGCGCACCGTCGACGAGGCCACTGCCGAGCTGGGGAAGGCTGAATCCGAAACCCGCCCAGTCGTCGAAGCGGCTGCCGACCACCTCGCCACGCCCACGGGCTCCGTGCCGATCGTCCGCCCCGACGACCCCTCGCCCGGCGCGCCCGAGTTACCCCAGTCGGTGGGGCGACCGATCCGGACATCGCGCCCGGCGCCGCCCTCACCTCCACCGCCCTCACCTCCACCGCCCTCACCTCCGCCGCCCTCACCTCCACCGCCCTCGCCGGTACCCTCTCCGCCGGCACGATCGGCGGCGCCACCGTTCGCGCCGTCACCTCCGCCACCGCCCTCCGAAACCGGCGCGGTGCCGACGGCCCAGCCGGGTCCGATTCCAAGCCCTTTCGGTGGGCTCGGTTCAGTGACACCGGCGAGCGGGGCTGCGCCCTCGGCGCCTCCGTCCGGCGCCGAGGTCGAAGAGCTCTTCGCTCGCATGCGTGCCGGCCAGGAAACGCCCGGCGCGGACGAGCAGCCGCCACCCCCGGCGACGGACAGCGCCACCGAGGCGGCGCCGACGCCCGTTGAGAGCCCCGATGACGTGGCCGCCGAGCTGTCGGAGGGCAACCCGTCGAGCGACGACGAGTCGGTGCTCTATCGCCGAGACGAGCTCCTCGACCCCATCGACGCCGATTTGGCGCGCCAGCTCAAGCGGGTCCTTCAGGACGAGCAGAACGAGGTTCTCGACCGGCTTCGCCGCCAGCGCCAGCCGGTGGCCGAGGCGACGCTTCCCGACTTCGTCTCCCAGACCGAGCGCTACCAGGTCGTCGCCGCCCCGCTCTTGCGTACGGCGGCACATCGGGGCGCCGGTTTTGTCGCTGCCGCCACCGACGGACCCGTCGAACTGAAGGAGCCCTCCGAGCGTTCCGCCGAGGAGTGGGCCGCCGACCTCGCCGTCGAGATCGTGATCCCGTTGAGGGAGCGCCTCGAGGCTGCCCTCAACGAGGCCGGTGAGACTCCCCAAGACGTCGGCCCCGACGCGTCCATCGCCGACCGCCTCAGTGCCAGCTACCGCCAGTGGAAGGTGCAGCAGATCGAGCAGGTCGCCCGCCACCATGCGACGGCGGCATTCGTGCGCGGCGCGTTCGCGGCGGCGCCGGATGGCACCAGCCTGCGCTGGATTGTCGACGACGAGGTCCCTTGTCCCGACTGTGACGACAACGCGCTCGCGGGCCCGACGCCGAAGGGCCAGAAGTTCCCCACCGGGCAGTTGTATCCTCCCGCGCACCAAGGGTGCCGGTGCGTCGTCATCGCAACGGCTTCCTCCTGAGTTTGATGCGAGCCCCCACCGACATGCCCAAACGCCGCCGCACGCGTTCGGCGCGCGTCGTCCTCGGAGTCGTCGCCGCAGCCATCCTGCTGCTCATCATCTCCCTGCGTGGGATCGCAGGTTTCTATACCGACTACCTGTGGTTCGCTGAGCTGCATTTCACGAGCGTCTGGAAGGGGATCCTCGGTAGCAAGCTGATCCTCGGGGTCGTGTTCAGTGTCGTGTTCTTCATTGCGGTGTGGGCCAACCTCGCTATCGCCGACCTCATCGCCCCCACGTTCCGACCGATGGGGCCCGAAGAGCAGTTGGTCGAGCGGTACCACGCGCTGGTCGGATCGAGAGCTGGTCTGGTTCGCATCGCGGTGGCCGCCGTCCTCGCGCTCATCGCTGGGCCGGCCGCGTCGGGGCAGTGGAACGCTTGGATCTTGTTCCGAAACGGCGTCTCGTTCGGCACCAAAGACCCGCAGTTCCATCGCGACATCGGTTTCTTCATCTTCCAGCTGCCATTCATCAAGTTCGTCGTCGACTGGCTCTTCGCTGCCGTCATCATCGTCCTGGTCGTGACAGCAGTCGCCCACTACCTCAACGGCGGCATCCGCTTCCAGACCCCCATGCGGAAGGTGACGCCGCAGGTAAAGGTCCACCTCTCGGTGCTGCTGGCGGTGCTGGCACTGCTCAAGGCGATCCTCTACTACCTCCAGCGGTTCGAACTCGTGTACTCGAGCCGCGGTGTTGTACAGGGGGCCAACTACACCGACGTGAAGGCGCAGCTTCCCGCGCTCAATCTTCTTATCCTGATCTCTGTCCTGGCCAGCCTGCTGTTCATCGTGAACATCTGGCGCCGAGGGTGGGTACTCCCTGCCGTGGCTGTCGGGCTCTGGGCCCTCATCTCGCTTGCTGCCGGCGCGGCATATCCGGCGTTCGTGCAGCAGTTCCGGGTGCAGCCCAACGAGTCCACCAAGGAGCGGCCGTATATCAAGCGCAACATCGACGCGACACGCGCCGCGTTCCAGTTGAAGGACACTCAGGTCACTGATTTCCCGTACAAGAACGACCTCACCGCCACCGGTCTGTCCGAGAACCAGGAGACCGTTCGCAACATCCGCCTCTGGGACCCCAACGTCTTGCTGAAGACGTATAAGCGCCTGCAGGAGATCCGGAACTACTACCAGTTCAACGACGTCGACATCGACCGGTACAGCGTCGACGGCCGCACAACCCAGATCCTGATCGCGGCGCGTGAACTCAACACCAGCGGCATCCCGTCGCCGTCGTGGGTCAACCAGCACCTCGTCTACACCCACGGTTATGCGGCCGCGGCGTCACCGGCCAACGCGGTCGCAACCGATGGCAACCCCGACTTCATCGTCAAAGACCTGCCTCCGCAAGGCGTTCCGATCCAGGTGCCGGAGGTCTACTTCGGGCAGAACCTCGATGGCTACGCCATCGTCAAGACCGGCCAGAAGGAAGTCGACTACCCCGAGAACAACGGCACGAACCACACGAGTGCTTATACCGGCACCGGTGGCGTCAAGATGGACTCGTTGTTCCGGCGCGTCGCCCTCTCATTGCGCTTCGGGGAGTTCGACCCGCTGATCTCGGGCTTCGTCACGTCGAACTCGCGGGCGATCTACGTGCGGAACATCAACGAGCGGGTGCGGAAGGCGGCGCCGTTCTTGCATTACGACAACGACCCCTACCCGGTGCTCGTGAACGGGCGCATCCTGTGGGTCTACGACGCCTATACGACGACGAACCGTTACCCGAACTCTCAGACGGCCGACACCGAACGGCTCGACCCCGCGTCGGGGCTCAGTGGTGACTTCAACTACGTCCGCAACTCGGTGAAGGTCGTCATCGACGCGTACCAAGGGTCGATGACGTACTACGTCGTTGACAAGTCAGACCCCATGGTGCGGGCCTACCAGAAGGCATTCCCGAAGCTGTTCACCGATGGCTCGAAGATGGACCCCGAGCTCCGCCAGCACCTCCGGTACCCCGAAGACATTTTCACGGTTCAGTCCAACATGTACGGGCTGTACCACATCGTCGACGCCAACTCCTTCTACAGCAAGACCGATGCCTGGTCTATTGCTCAGGCTCCGCCCCGGGTTGGCAACGCTGTCGTCACCGGGCTCGAGGCGATCGGTACCCGCCAGCCCCGCTCGCTGCCCTACTACTTGCTGATGCGGCTGCCCAACGAGCAGAAGGAGAGTTTCCTGTTGCTCCAGCCGTTCGTCCCGTTC
>JALZBN010000106.1 GCA_030947365.1 Actinomycetota bacterium | reverse complement strand
CTCTCCAACATGAGCCCTGAGCAGCGGGCTCGGATGGCCGCCATGCTTGCCGGTTTGAACCGGATGCTCGACCAGCGCGAGCAAGGGGAAGAGCCCGACTTTGCCGGCTTCATGGCCGAGTTCGGTGATTTCTTCCCGGGCAACCCGCAGAACCTCGACGAGCTTCTCGAACAAGTCGCCGCCCAGCTCGCCGCCCAGCAGGCCCTGCTCAATTCGATGACTCCCGAGCAGCGCGCCGAGCTCGAGGGCCTGGCGGCAGAGCTGTTCGGAGACCTGGAGATGCAATGGCAGGCCGATCAGCTCGGTCGCCGGCTCCAGTCGATGTTCCCGGGCGCGGGGTGGGGGCGGGGCTACGACATGCGGGGCTCCGACCCTCTGGGGCTTCCCGAAGCGGCCCAGCTGATGGACCGGCTCGGACGGATGGACCAGCTCGAGCAGCTTCTGGGCTCGGCGCAGGCGCCCGGCGCGCTCGCCGAGGTCGATGCAGACACGGCACGCGACCTGTTGGGGGCGGAGGGGGCAGAGGCGCTCGAGCGGCTGGCGGAGCTGACCCGGCTGTTGAAAGAGGCGGGCCTGATCGACACCCGTGAGGGCCGCCTCGAGCTCACCCCCGGCGGCCTGCGGGCGTTGGGCCAGAAGGCGTTGCGCGACCTGTTCAGTCGGCTGGCCAAAGACCGCCTTGGGCATCATCCCGTGGAGGTCGAGGGGCAAGGCCACGAGCGGGCCGAGACCACCAAGGAGTACGAGCTTGGTGATCCGTTCAACCTCAACATCGAGCGCACCATCCGCAACGCCTTGCGGCGCAGCGGAGGCGGGGTCCCCGTCGCCCTCGACACGAAGGACTTCGAGGTCGACCGCACCGAGGCCCTCACCCGGACGAGCACCGTTTTGTTGCTCGACCTGTCGTTCTCCATGGCCCTGAAGGACAACTTCGTCGCGGCCAAGAAGGTCGCTCTCGCGCTGCACACCCTCATCTCCAGCCGGTTTCCCTCCGACCACTTGGCGATCATTGGTTTTAGCGAGGTCGCCAGGCCGCTGCGGCCCGAGCAGTTGCCGGAGGTTTCGTGGGACTACGGCGTGGGCACCAACATGCACCACGCTCTGACGCTTGCCCGCGGGATGCTCACGGGCCGCCCGGGTAGCCGTCAGGTCGTGATGATCACCGACGGAGAGCCTACGGCCCACGTGCTCGCCGACGGCGAGGTGTTCTTCCAGTACCCGCCCGCGCCGGAGACGATCGAAGCCACCCTCGCCGAGGTGCTGCGCTGCACCCGCGAGGGGATCCGCATCAACACGTTCATGCTCGACGCCACCCCGGCGCTGCAGGCGTTCGTCCAGCGGGTCAGCAAGCTCAACCGAGGGCGCGTCTTCCTCACCACCCCGGCAACCCTCGGCGACTACGTCCTCGTCGACTTCCTCGACCAGAAGCGCGCTACCCGCTGACTGGGAGGACTTCGCCGAGCCATTCCTCGAGGGCTCCCATGAGGGACGGCCGGCGCCAGTTGTAGCCCTGGGCCTGGTCGCAGCCCAAACGGATGAGGTGCTGCTTCTGCGACTCGGTCTCTACGCCCTCGCCAACGGTCTCGAGCTCCAGCGAGTGGGCCAAGGCGATGACGTTGGCGACGATCGCGGTGTCGTCCGCGTTCTGCCCGAGACCGGCCACGAACGACCTGTCGATCTTCAACTGGTCGACAGGGAACCGACGGAGGTAACTGAGGGTGGAGTACCCGATGCCGAAGTCGTCGATTGCGAGCCGCACGCCCAAGGCCTTCAATTCTTGAAGCCGGGCGATTGCCGCCTCCGGATCCTCGACGCCCGTCGTCTCGGTGATCTCGAGCGTGAGCCGGTGGGCGGCGCAGCCCGACTCGTCGAGGGCCCGGACCACGTCGTCGACGAAGGACGGGTGCTGCAACTGACGAGGCGACACGTTGACGTTCATCCCGAGCGGGGGGAGTTCGGGATGGGAATCGGAAAGGTGTCGTGACTGGCGGCAGGCCTCCCGGAGAACCCACGCGCCGATCGGCACGATGAGGCCCGACTGCTCGGCCAGTCCGATGAACTCCTGCGGCGCCAACATGCCCCGCACCGGGTGCCGCCAGCGCAACAGCGCCTCGAAGCCGACGACCTGATCGGTGGCCAGTTCGAGGATCGGCTGATAGTGGAGCTCGAGCTGGTCGCGTTCCACCGCCCGCTGGAGGTCGGCCTTGAGGGCGACCTTGTCGACGACGTCGGTTCGCATCGAGGTGGCGAACACCTCGTAGTGGCCTCCGCCCCGTTTCTTGGCCGTGTACATCGCGGCATCGGCCCGGTTGACCAGTTCATCGACGCCCTCGCCGGGGAGCGCGACCGCGATACCGATGCTGGTTCCCGTTGCGACGTCCTCGCAGTCGACGTCGAATGGTTCGGCCACCGCAGCGGTGATGCGCTGGGCCACGGTCACCGCCTCCGCTTCTGTGGCGTCCTCCAGGTGGACGGCGAACTCGTCGCCGCCGAACCGCGCAACCGTGTCCTGGGGGCGCACGCACGCGAGGAGGCGGCGGGCGACACCGCGCAGGACGAGGTCACCGGCAGCGTGCCCGTGCGTGTCGTTGATCCCCTTGAAGCTGTCCAGGTCGAGGTAGACGACCGCGTTGGTCACGGGCCGTCGCCGGGATCGCTCGAGGGCGTGGGCCACCCGGTCGACAAAGACGCGCCGGTTGGCCAGACCGGTGAGATCGTCGTGAAGGGCGCGCTCTCGAATCTGTTCCTCGAGCTGGTGACGCTCGCTGATGTCGCGACTGTTCAGCACGAGCCCGTGAACGCTGGGGTCGTCGAAAAGATCGTTGAGCGCAGTCTCGACGTGGCGCCAGGAACCGTCACTGTGGCGGAGGCGGCACTCGATGAGTTGGCGTACCGCGGGCGCCTCCCCGTTGTCGGTTCCGGCGCGGGCCCGTCCGAGCATGGGCAGCACGTCGCCGAGGTCGTCGGGGTGCACCCATTCGGCGAACGGTCGGCGCAGGAGCTCCTCGGGGCGAAGCCCGAAGACCCGTTCGACCGATGAGGACTGGTAGACGATCATGCCCTCGACGTCGACGATGGTGATGACGTCGCTCGAGTTCTGCGCCAGCGAGCGAAAGCGCGACTCGGTGCCAGCCAGGTGCTCAAGTGCAGCCCCGGCGAGGGTGGCGACGAACTCGGCGAGCTGGATCTCCTCCTGGCTGAACAAGCCGCCCACTTGGGCGTGGGTGACGTAGAAGCAGGCGACGGCGCGGTCTTCGGAGAGAACCGGCGCGCACAGGACGGACCTGTGCCCGGAGAGGACGACGCTGTCGGCCGCTTCACCGCTGGTGTCACCAGTGACGACGGGTGCACCCGTCGCGACGGCCCGCTGTACGAGCGTCGTACTCAACTCGTCGAGTCGTTCGCCCGACGCTGCCGTCGACCGGCCGCCCTCGTCGAGCATCAGCACGTGGCAGTGCTCGCCGCGCAGCAACGTGAGTGCCGCTTCTTCGAGTGCGATCACCACCCCCTGCACCGAGGTTGCCGACGCAATGCGCCGCCCTACGGTCTGTAGGCCGGCGAAGCGGTCGGCGAGCGACAGGTCTGCGGTGGCCGTGTCTGGCGCGCCGGCATCTTGTGTCAGTAATGCCGCAACTTCAGCTTCGGCCTCATCGAGATCGCCGGCATCGTCCCATCCGAACGGTCCTCCGAGCTTGGCCCGAGCCAGCGTCGTCAAGGCGACTTCGTAGGCGGCACCCTGCGCCGTGGCGACGGCCAGGCTCTCGGCGAGGTAGCGGCGCGCGGCGCGTCCGTGTCCCCGCCAGCTGGCAACGAGGGCCCGCTCCCTCAAGGCGTGAGGAAGGTTGTTGCGGTAGGTGCGGCCCACCCGGTGGGCGTGGCGCGCCGCGCCGGCGGCCTTGCGGACGAGTTGACGGCGCTGGCCCGATGGCAGGGCCGGCGCGCCCTCGAGGGCCATTCGCCACGCGGTCGCCGTCCAGGGGGCGATGGGAGCGACGTACTCCTGACGGAGGCCGGCGCGCCGGATCAGCTCGTTGGCGGCGTCGAGTTGGACAATGGCACCGTCCACGTCGGCGATGCCGAGGAGCCGCACAGCCTCGGCCAGTCGAACGGCCTGGGCGGTGTGGGCGTCGTCGGTGTCGGCCGCGAGCTCGGCGGCGATCAGCTCAGCCGGGATGTTTCCGCGAGAGGCGCGTGACCACACGCTGAGGCTGATGCCCGCCGCTGTTTGGTCGCCAATGTCGTGCGCGGCCGCATGCACGCTTCGGGCCATCTCGACGGCTTTGGGAAGTTCGCCCAGCCGGTACATCGCCAATGCGATGTTCCACCTGGCGGTGTTCACTTCCCACCTGTCGCCCGTACGTTCGAGGAGGCGGACACCGGCCTGGCACTGCTCGATGCACTCCCGATAGCGGGAGGCGGCGTAGAGGACCACCCCGTAGAAGTTCATCGACTGACCCTGCCCCCATACGTCGCCAAGTTCTTGGCGGATGGCCAGTGACTTCTTGGCGTAGGCGATACCCCGGGAGAACCACGGCACCATGGTCATCACCGGCGCGTGCTCGGAATAGGCCTGGGCCAACTCGGGTGTCGGCGGGTAGCGCTCGGCCAGGTTCATCTCCCGCAGGTGGGCCCACCCGCAGGGGATCCGACCGCTGTGGAACCAGTAGACGTAGGCCAGTCGGCTGTAGGTCCGGATGGCCTGAAGCTCGTCGTCCGCACCGTCGAGGCTGCGTCGTCGGCGCCGCAAGAGGCCAGGAAACAGTGTGTGCCCCGCTTGGACGAGCGCCTCCCATACGACGGCAAACAGGTAGCCCACGAGACGTCTCGGCACGCGCCGGCCCAGCAGTCGCAAGGCATCCTCGAGGTGGCCGCGGGCGCTGCGCTGGTCGCCCCGCTTGAAGGCGACATCGCCCAACTTGGCCTCCAGCTTCGCCTGATGGACCTCGTCAGCGCCGGGGAGCTTGGCTTGTTCGAGGTAGACGGTTGCCTCGTCGTAGCGGCCCTGCAAGGTCAAGACGTCGCCAAGCCCCTCGGCTACCTCTGCCCACGTCTCACTGTCGGCGTCTGCAGACGCGCGCTCCGCGATGCGGTAGTGGGCGGCGGCGACGTCGAGGGAGTGCTGGGCCCGGGCCAGGTCCGCGGCTTGAAGGGCGTAGTCGAGGGCTCGGCCCGCGTGGCCAGCGGCGTCGAAGTGGTACGCAAGCTCGAAGACCCGGGTCGCGTCGACGGATTCAATGCTGATACCGGCGCGCAGATGCAGCGCCCGGGTCTCGTCCTCGTCGAGTCTGGTGAGGAGTGCCTCCCGGAGC
>JALZBN010000105.1 GCA_030947365.1 Actinomycetota bacterium | reverse complement strand
GCCTTGCTCTCTTCATTGAGATGATTCTCCGGGCCGGTAGACCAAGATAAGCGCTCAAGTGATGTCTACGCCGGGATCGGACTGCCAACTCGTCCAAGATATTTCGAGGGTTTGCGTCGATCACGCTAACAATTTGAGGCGGCTCGTGATGACCAGAGCGTCACGGAAGCCCACCCGCAGCGCGAGATCCTCGGCGCTCAACTCCCCGATCGCTCCGAGGCGCTCACCGATGGCGTCCTCGGCCTCGGCACAGCGAGTTCGCCTACGACGCCATGGGCCGCATGGCGGGCAGCCGCATCGCCAGCTGTCAACTATTTCATCCCTGGAGGAACCTATATTAATGGTATCGCTACTGTTGTAGACGCAGAATGCCAGCTACGCGACCCCAAGATTCTGAACTTCCCTAGGTCTGCACTCGAAGTAGGAGATCCATTCCTACACTGCTACATTCCTCTTCCGAGAGGAGAAGTGAGCACTCTAGATGTACATAGATCGATGGGTTCGAACTGCAGTTCAGTTTGTCGCGGGGACTATCTGTTTTGGAACACTAATGTATATCCTCCGAGGCATCGCACTTGGCATTTCCTTTCCAATGGCGCTGTTGTATTCGGCTATTTTTGTAGCGTTAGGCTTTTTCGGCCAGTTTGTTCGTCTAACCTTGCGACGTAAGGTTCCTAACGGCCTGCTCCTGTTCGGAGGGACCCGGCCAGGTGAGCCGTCGTCGATTCCCATCGCACGCGTGACTGGTGGAATCGCTCGCCATGGCGAGCTTGTCCTTAGCGCGACGGACCTTTGCTTTGTCCCAACCCGCTTTGAGCGGTTTCTCTTTGCGCGTACTTGGTGCGTCCAGGCCGAGATGGTCTTCGCCAAGCGGGTGAACTCGGGCACCTCGGTATCGACGCAGCACTTGCAGAACACGGCCAGGCGCCAGCGGAGTCATCGAGGTCCGACGCGGCGTACAGTGGATGCATTCTGAGTCGCAAGCCCGCCAATGACTGATAGTGATGGGCGCAAGAGTAGCGATAGACGGTCGAGACGTATCGGTGCTTTGGTCGCTTGTAGTTTGCTGTTCATAGCGATACTATTACGAGCAATAACGGTAGCGCAAAATACCGTAGATATTATTCTTACAGTAGCTATAATCTGGGGAATATTCGGGGCTGCAATCGTCTATGATGTTCTGATACATCGCAAGTAGTGTGCCGATTTAAGCCTCGGTGCTTCGAGGGCGTCGACCACAACCAGGTCGTTCCTGTTTCAGGCTCTTGTGGACCTGCGTGTCAATCGTCACGTAGTTCCCTAACGTTGCCGTCACGGAGTTCCCCGAGCGACGCCATTAGGGGCGCCCCGACGTTCGCTGCGACACGGGCACATCGGTGCCACCGACCTGCTGTGATGCGACGCTCCACAGCTGAGGCATCATCGGCGTCCGGCTCGAGGGTCGGTCGGCCAGGCATTCATTAGGCTCTCCCCTTGATGGACCTTCCTCCCTGGGTCAACTCTGCCGGTGACCCGCCGGCTGACCCCGCCGACGACACTCGGCGCCGGCTCGCCGCCATCGAGAACCAGCTGGGGGCGCTCAACGAGCGCTTCGACTCGCTGGAGAACTCGGTTCGCGAAGCTGTCGCCAAGGACGTGGAGGCGGTTGCCTCTGATCTGCGACACACGGTCAGCGACTTGGGGCGGTTGCTTGTGCGCGACCTCGGGCGGTTGTCGAAGATTCTGTCCGAACACCGCGACACGATTCTCGCCGAGGTGCGGGGTCAGCCGCTACCGCCTAAGTCCGAGCCAAAGGCTTCCGTTCCAGCAGCACGAGTTGCATCCGCGCCGGCGCCGCCCCTCGTCGACATCGAAGAGCCACAGGTGGCGAGCATCCCCGTGGCCGACGGCGCCGACACAGCGGGTGACGATGAGCCCGGCGCGCGCGCCGGCGGCTGGCGCGACAACCGGCGTCGGCGCCGCGACACCTGACGAACGTGCTGCGCATCGGTTTCGACGGCACGCCCCTGCTCGGCAAGAAAACCGGCGTGGGCTGGTACACCCACGAGCTCATCGACGCTGTGGCCCGTCGGGCACCAGAGTCCGAACTCGTCGTCTTCCCGATCTCGTGGCGCACGGCCCGCACCCTGCACCTCGACCCGCCTCACCGCCCAAACGTGAAGGTGGCGCGCCGGATGGCGCCCGCTCGGCCCTTGTGGGCGCTCTGGGACCGCATCCCGTTTCCGCCTGTCGAGTGGCTCGTCGGCTGCAACGTCTTTCACGCGACCAACTTCATCTCGCCGCCCTCGCGCAAGATCCCGACCGTCGTCACCGTGCACGACATCGGCTTCATCCGCGACCCCGACTCAGTGACACCGGCCATCCGGCGCATGGCCAAGCTTCTCCCGACCGTGCTCCGGCGCGCCTCGATCATCGTGACCGTCTCTAACTTCACCAAGGAAGAGTTGGCCTGGTGGATGCCCGAGATCTCCGACCGCATCCGGGTCATCCCCAACGGGAGCCACGGACGGCTCATTCCGAAGTCGGGCGCAGAAGGGCGGCGCCCATCGGGCGCGCCGTACGCCCTGATGCTGGGCACGCTCGAGCCCCGAAAGAACGTGCAGCTCGCACTCGACGCCATCGCCATCCTCCGCAAGGAGGGTTCCGACCTCAGGCTCGTTTTGGCCGGCGCCGCCAGCCCGGTGCTCGACGTGCGTCCGCTCCTCGACGAGCGAGGGCTGGGTCCGTCGGATGTCACCATCACCGGCTACATCGACGACGCCCGCATGGCCGAGCTGGTCGCCGGCGCGACGATGCTGGTGTTCCCGTCGCTCTACGAGGGTTTCGGAATGCCCCTCATCGAAGCCATGGAGGCGGGCCTGCCAATCGTCGCGGCGCGCGCCGGAGCAACGCCGGAGACAGTGGGCGACGCCGGCGTTCTCGTCGACCCGGGTGACGCCGGCGCGTTTGCCGATGCCATGACCAGGGCGGCGTCCGACGATGCGCTGCGCGCCGAGCTCATCGCCGCCGGGCGCCAACAGGCGACCCTGTTCACCTGGGACCGAGCCGCGGACATGGCGCTCGACATCTACAGGGAGCTCGCGGGGAAAGGATCACACCGCCTTGTCCGTTGAACGCTGTCCCGCCTGCCAGAAGCTGAACCGGGTGCCAGACCACGACGCCGGCACGGCGCGCTGCGGTTCGTGCGGCGCCACGCTCACGGGCAGGCCGGCCCAGAACACGGCGGCGCCCTCCGGCGACCTGAGCCGCCTGGTGATCGAGCGCTGGGACGCCCTCGTGCGCTACGTCCCGCCGAACACGGCGCTGTCGCGCGCCACCGGCCGGGGCGGCACCCACGATCCCGCTGGAGACCCCGTCGGCTGGCTCAGCAGCGCGGCTCAGATGCCCAGGGACGAACTCGACCAACTCCGGTTGTTGCGCGTGCACTTGGCATCGAACAAAACCTTCCCGCCCCAGATCCTCACCCGCGCCCTGGCCACTCTCGACCAAGCCCACTCAGCTATACAACGCAGCCACCTGGCACCGGGTTAGCCTTTCGCAATGCGGCTCAGGACTCTCATCTTCATCGCGGGCGCGCTCGCGCTCGTGTTGGGCGACCCCTTGCTGGCCCCGGCGATTGGCGCGCCGGCACCCCGCCAGGCGCCGCCAACCGTTCTCAACCCGACCCCCCGCAACCAGGCCGCTGCCGCCGCGGCCGGCCAGCAGGCCGGCCAGTTGCAGCGATCGGTACAAGTGGCCGACACCGCAGTTCCGATATCGCTCTCGACGGCGAGGGTCTTCGCCACCCAGTACGCGCCGAACACGCCCGGCAGCGTCGAGGTGGCCGTACCCGACAAGTGCGCCAAGTTCGCGGCCTTGAAGAACACCGCCGCCCTCAGCCAGTTCGGCTGCCCTTCCACCTACCTCCTGGGCCTCGACTACCGAGTGGTCGTCTTCGCCGACAACGGGAAGAGCGCGGTCTTGCCGGTGAAAGACGTCGGGCCCTGGAACACCGACGACAACTTCTGGGACTTCGGCGCCGGCGCGCCTCGAGCCCGGCGCCTGTTCACCGACCTACCGGCCGAGACCCCCGAATCCCAGTCCGCGTTCTACAACGGCTACAACAACGGCGCGAACTGCAAGAACCTCGACGGGTCGCTCAGTGGGCACGCCGGCGGCGCCGACCAGTTCGGGCGTTGCGTGCTCAATCCCGCCGGCATCGATCTCTCGACCAGTGCCGCCGCAACCCTCGGCCTCGCGCCGGGACAGAACGGTTGGGTCACGGTGGCCTACCTCTGGGAACCCACCCGCAACACGGTCACGTCGGTCAATAGCGGCAAGAACGTCGACATACCCGGCAGCACGGCAAACGGGGCGGCGGCGGTGCAGTGGTCGCCCAACGCCAGCCCCAACCAGATGTGGCGCTTCGAGCTGGTCACGGCCGACACCTACAGAATCGCTTCGGCGAGCACGGGCAAGGTGCTCGACGTCGCCAACGGATCCACCGCCGACGGAAGCCAGATCATCCAGTGGCCCTGGAACGGCGGGGCGAACCAGCAGTGGCGTTTCCAGCCCGTCGGTGAGAACCGGTTCAACATCGTCTCAGTGGCCTCCGGCAAGGTTCTCGACGTGGCCGGCGCGTCGCAGGCCGATGGCGCGCCGTTGATCCTGTGGCCGTCGAACGGCGGCGCCAACCAGCAGTGGCGGCTGAACCTCATCGGGTCCGGCTGACCTGCGGGTCGTCGTCGTCGCCGAGCAACTTCGCCGGCGCGTACCGGGCGGCATCGGCACGTACATCCGGGGCCTGACGCAAGGACTGAAAGCGCTCGGTGCTGACAGCCCCGACATGGCCATGTCGGCAAGCAGGCTCCCCTCGTGGGCGCTGGTCCGGGCGTGGGGAGCTGGCTTTGGTGGGGTCCAGGCAGCGGATGCCGTGCACGCCCCGAGCTTCGCCATCCCGCCAACACGAAACATGCCGTTATCGGTCATGGTGCATGACCTCGCGTGGCGCCACCTTCCCGACGCCTATCCGGCGCGCGGCAGGAGCTGGCACGACAAGGGGGTGCGGCGAGCCATCGAGCGGGCGGCTGTGCTGATGGTGCCGTCGACGGACACCGCCGACGACTTGCTCGCGGCTGGCGCCGCGGCTGCGAGGGTGGAGGTGGTGCAGGAGGGATCTGACCACTTGCCGGCACCCGATCACGACGGGGCCACCGAGCTCTTGCAGCGCCTCTCGGTGGATGCAGAGTACGTACTCACGGTTTCCACGCTCGAACCCCGCAAGAACCTCCGCAGGCTCGTCGCCGCCTTCGCCTCGGCGCGCGCCGCACTGCCCGGC
>JALZBN010000012.1 GCA_030947365.1 Actinomycetota bacterium | reverse complement strand
CTGGCGGTGATTGTGCACGCCACCCTTGCGGGCTTTGGTGATGATCTTCTCGGCAACAGGCCGCAGCGCCTTGGCCCGGGCTTCGGTCGTCACGATGCCTTCGGCTGCGATGAGCGAAGCGACCAGGTTACCGAGCATGGCCTTCTGGTGGGAGGCACTGCCTCCCATTCGCCGTCCTTTGGTGGGGGTTCCAGGCATATCGGGAACCCTACGCCGGCTGCTGGTTGCGCAGCGACAGGCCGCGTTCGTCGAGCTTCACGAGCACCTCGTCGAGCGACTTCTGGCCGAAGTTGGTGATCGCCAACAGGTCGTCTTCGCTCTTGTTGACCAGTTCGCCGACGGTGTTCACCTGGGCCCGCTTGAGACAGTTGCGGGGCCGTTCCGAGAGGTCGAGGTCTTCGATGGGAAGGTCGAGGTCGGGACTCCCGCTGCCCATCACGCCGACTTCGCCAAGCTCGAGAGTGGGCGGCGAGTCGCTCATCTCGGCGACCAAACCGACGAGGGAGCGCAGGGTCGAGCCCGCAGAAGCCAGCGCCTCGCGAGGGGTGATGGATCCGTCGGTCTCGATATCCAGCGTGAGCTTGTCGTAGTTGGTCGCCTGCTCGACCCGGGTCGGAGCGACGGTGAAGGCCACCCGGCGAACGGGCGAGAAGATCGAGTCGACAGGGATGACACCGATGACCGCTGATCGCTTGTTGCGCTCGGCGGAGACGTAGCCCCGCCCCCGCTCGAGGGTGATGTCGAGGGCGAGCCGGGCCCGGCTGCTGAGAGTGGCAATGTGGAGATCGCCGTTCAACACCTCGACGTCGGCCGTGGCCTGAATGTCTTGCGCCGTCACCTCAGCGGGACCGCGGGCGTCGAGCCGCACGTTGACCGGGTCGTCAGACTCGACCCGCAGGACGAGGTCTTTGAGGTTGAGTATGAGGTCGGTGACATCCTCCTTGACCCCAGGAATGGTCGCGAACTCGTGCAACACGTCGTCGAAGCGAACCTGGGTGACAGCGGCCCCCGGGATCGACGACAACAGCGTGCGCCGGAGCGAGTTGCCGAGGGTGTGACCGAACCCTGGCTCGAGCGGCGATATCGCGAAGCGCTGTCGGTTGCCCTCGGGTTCTCCGACGGCTTCCACAGTGGGACGCTGGATGATCAGCATGGGTAATGGCTCCTCTGATTCTGACTAACTCCGAGCACTGAACGAACTACTGCGCGGTACTGGCTACGGCGGCGTACTGGCTACAGCGGGGTACTGATTACTTCGAGTACAACTCGACGATGAGCGACTCTCGTACGGGCACGTCGATGTGCTCGCGCAAGGGAAGGTCGCGGACCGTCACCGACATGTTGGCTTCGCCGGTTTCAAGCCACGGCGGGGTGGCGCGGTCGAGGGTGTCGAGGTTGTGGCGCAGGACGATCATCGAGCGGGACTTCTCCCGGATCGACACCACGTCTCCTTTGCGCACCTGGTAGCTCGGGATCGTCACCCGGCGGCCGTTGACGTCGACGTGGCCATGGCGGACGAACTGGCGGGCCTGGTTGCGGCTCGCGCCCCACCCGGCGCGGAAGGCGACGTTGTCGAGGCGCTGCTCGAGCATGCGCAGGAGGTTCTCGCCAGTGATGCCGTCTTGGCGGTTGGCCTCCTTGTACATGTTGCGGAACTGCTTCTCGAGCACGCCGTAGATGCGGCGAGCCTTCTGCTTCTCACGGAGCTGCAGCAGGTACTCGGACTCACGGATGCGACCTCGACCGTGGTCGCCAGGTGGGTACGGCCGGCGTTCGATCGGGCACTTCATGGAGTCGCACTTGGGGCCCTTCAAGAAGAGCTTCATGCGCTCGCGCCGGCAGAGCCGGCAGACGGGACCGGTATAGCGCGCCATCAGACCCTCCTTCGCTTCGGAGGACGACAACCGTTGTGCGGGATGGGCGTGAGGTCTCGGATGCCGGCGACTTCGAGGCCGGTGGCCTGCAGCGACCGGATCGCCGTCTCCCGCCCCGAACCGGGGCCCTTCACGACGACTTCGACTTTGCGGACGCCATGCTCCATGGCCCGGCGCGCACAGGTCTCGGCCGCCAGCTGGGCCGCGAACGGCGTGGACTTGCGAGAGCCCTTGAAGCCGACATTGCCGGCTGAGGCCCAGGCAAGAACGTTGCCGTCGGGGTCGCTGATCGACACGATCGTGTTGTTGAACGAGCTCTTGATGTGGGCGACGCCGTAGGGCACGTTCTTGCGCTCGCGCTTCTTCGGACGCCTGCCACCAGGCTTGGGCTTCGCCATCTACTTCCTTATCTTCTTCTTGCCGGCAACTGTCTTCTTCGGACCCTTGCGTGTGCGGGCGTTGGTGTGCGTGCGCTGGCCGCGCACCGGGAGACTGCGCCGGTGGCGGATGCCCTGGTAGCAGCCGATCTCGATCTTGCGCTTGATGTCCTGGGCGACGTCGCGCCGCAGGTCTCCCTCGACCTTTAGGTTCTGATCGATCCAGTTGCGGAGTTGGGCGACTTCTTCATCGGTGAGGTCGCGCACCCGGGTGGAAACGTCGATGCCGGCGCCGTTGCAGACCTCGACCGACTTCGAGCGGCCGATGCCGTAGATGTAGGTGAGCGAGATCTCCAGCCGCTTCTCGCGGGGGATGTCGACTCCTGAGATTCGTGCCATCGCGAGCCCCTAACCCTGTCGCTGCTTGTGGCGCGGATTCGAGCAGATGACAGTGACCCGGCCATTACGCCGGACCACCTTGCACTTCTCGCAGATCCTCTTGACGCTGGGCTTTACTTTCATTCGCCTTCTACTTGTAGCGGTAGGTGATCCGACCCCGGCTGAGGTCGTAGGGGGTCAGTTCCAACTGCACCCGGTCGCCTGGAAGGATCCGGATGTAGTGCATGCGCATCTTGCCTGAAATGTGAGCGAGAACCTTGTGCCCGTTCTCCAACTCCACGCGGAACATGGCGTTGGGCAGGGGTTCGACGACCGTTCCTTCCATAACGATCGCGTCATCCTTGGGTGGTTTCGGCAGTGGTCCTCCTGAAGAATCGGTATGGTTCCCCGGTCGCGCTCAGACGCGCAGCCAGGCCCGCAACCAGCCGGGAACCCGTCATGCTATCAGCTATGCGCACCCCAACGATCTAGAGAGTACGGAACACGCTTCGACCATCCGGGGCGCGGCCAAACGGGTGATACGCCGCCGAAAGGCGGCCCGCCGCAACGTGTGGAGATTGTCAAAACTAGCGACGCAGGGCTCCGGCATCCCGTCGTCAACGCCGAGGGCGAGTTCGGCGTGCACGCCTCTCACCGTACGCGTGCAAGCGGCTACCACCACCGCGCCGATACGGTCGGCAACAGGGTCACGGGTGAGGACGAGCACCGGTCGGTCGCCGCCCGGGGTAGCAGCCCACCAGATCTCACCTCTCACCACGTCGGCGTACCCTCCCAGCCGTCGGGGGCATCCGCGAGCGCAAGCTCGGCATCGGTCAGCGGCAACGCCTGGTAGAGGACGGCATCATGCTCGCACTGCATGCGGTAGATATAGATCTCGATGGCGCGCCGGATGGCCTCCGACCGCGACGCGTGTGCGCTCGGCACGAGCTTGTCGAGCGCCTCAATTACGTCGCTCGGGAGACGCACGGCTACCTGAGTTGTCATGCACGAAGTATACCAACCCGGGATACACGAGCGGAGTGGGGGTTCAGTCGGAAACGGTCAGGATCTCGGGGCCGTTGTCCGTCGCCGCGATGGTGTGCTCGAAGTGGGCCGAGAGGCGGCCGTCGAGGGTGACGACGGTCCATCCGTCGTCGGCCGTCCTGGTGCGCGCCGAGCCCGCGTTCACCATCGGCTCGACGGCGAGCACGTGGCCGACCTTGAGCTTGATGCCCTTTCCCGCCGGGCCGTAGTTGGGCACTTGCGGGTCTTCGTGCATCTCGGTGCCGATGCCATGGCCGACGTATTCGCGCACGACCGAGAAACCTGCCTTCTCGGCCTTGCCTTGCACGGCCGCGCCGATGTCGGACAAGCGGGAGCCCTTCCTCACGTGCTCGATACCCGCCATCAAGCTTTCGCGGGTAGTGGCGATGAGCAGAGCGGCCTCGTCGGAGATGTCACCGATGGGGATCGTGCGCGCCGCGTCGCCGTGATACCCCTCGATGATCGCGCCGCAGTCGATCGAGAGGATGTCGCCTTCCTTCAACACGTACGAGCCGGGGATGCCGTGCACGATCACGTTGTTCGGCGAGGTGCAGATCACGGCCGGAAAGCCGTGGTAGTCGAGAAAGTTGGACTTCGCGCCGCGCCGGTCGAGCACGTCGCGGGCCACCAGGTCGAGGTCGGCGGTCGTGACGCCGGGCCGGGCGGCCTCGGTGCACTTGTCGAGCATCTCGGCCACGACCCGGCCGGCGCGCCGCATCTTGGAGATCTCCGACTTGTTCTTGATCACCGGGGCTGGCCCATCGGGCTGCGAGGACCGTCGTCCCCGCTCAGGCGGCCACTGCCGAGGCGGCTCTCCACGGCGCGCAGAAGCCGGGCGGTCACCGTGTCCAGCGCGCCTTGGCCGTCGACCGGGGCCAGCTTGTCCTTGCCCAAGTACCAGGCGACGAGGGGTTCCGTCTCCTGGTCGTAGAGGGCGAGGCGTCGGGCGATGGCAGCCTCGGTATCATCCTCGCGAACGACAACCTTGTCGCCACAGACGTCACAGCTCGAGTCTGACTGCGGCAAGGCGTCGGGCCCGTAATTGGTGCCACACCCGACGCACGTGCGGCGTCCGGCAAGCCGTTTGAGCACAACCCCGGTGGGGACGTCGAGCTCGATAGTGAGATCAACTCCGTCGGGGGCGAGCATCTCATCGAGGGCGCTGGCCTGGCGCACGTTGCGAGGGAAGCCGTCGAGCACGAAACCCCGGTCGCGAGCATCGTCCTGGCGGAGACGCTCGCCGACGAGCGCGACCACGACATCGTCGGGAACCAAGTCGCCCGCGTCCATGTAGTGCTTGGCCTCCTGGCCCGCTTCAGACCCTGCGCGCACGGCCAAGCGGAACATGTCACCCGTGGAAATGCGCGGCACGAAGTAATGGCGCGCCAGCCGTTCGGCCTGCGTGCCCTTTCCTGCCCCCTGCTTCCCGAGGATGACGAGCCTCGTCCCGCGCTCCACGACCAGCCCCTCAGGCGAGGAACCCCTCGTAGTTCCTCATCATCAGCTGGCTGTCGATCTGCTTCATCGTCTCGAGGGCGACCCCGACGGCGATAAGGATGGTCGTGCCCCCGAAGGGGAAGCTCTTTATTCCGTAGATGGCGAGTGCGATCTGGGGAACCAGGGCGATGGCGGCGAGGAAGATCGACCCGGGCAACGTGATGCGGTTGAGGATCGTGCCCAAGTAGCGCTCCGTCGGCGGCCCCGGCCGGATACCCGGGATGTAGCCGCCCTGCTTGCGGATGATGTCGGCCTGCTGTTGCGGATTGAAGGTGATAGCCGTGTAGAAGTAGGTGAAGAACACGATCAACAACCCGTAGACGGTGATGTAGACGAAGTTGTCGGGCTGCACCAGGTACTTGTTGATCCAGTCGACGATGGTCTTCTGCTGGATGACGTTCGACAGGAGCACCGGGAAGTAGAGCACCGAGCTGGCGAAGATGATCGGGATAACACCCGCCTGGTTGACCTTGAGCGGGATGTAGGTGCTTTGGCCGCCGTACATTCGGCGGCCCACGACCCGTTTCGCAAAGTGCACTGGGATGCGCCGCTGCCCCTGCTCGACGAAAACAATGGCCAGGATCATCAGCACTCCGACGAGGAGCACGATGGTGAAGATGACGTTGCCACCTTCTGCTCGCACGTTGCCGAGCTGCGCCGGCATGCGGCTGACGACATTGGCGAAGATCAGGATCGACATGCCGTTGCCGATGCCTCGCTGGGTGATCAGCTCACCCATCCACATGACCACGGCAGTGCCAGCCGTGATGGTGAGCACGATGAGGGCGACGTGGGGCGGGTCGAAGTGCTTGACCAGCGAGGTGGTGCTCGCTTGAGCACCGCGCAGCAGACCGTTGTTGAACTGATAGGTGATTCCCGTCGCCTGGAGCACGGCCAGCCCGACCGTCATGTACCGGGTCCATTGGGTGATCTTCTTCTGACCGACCGCACCCTGCTGCTGCCACTGCTCGATCTTGGGGATGACCACGGCCAGCAGCTGCATGATGATCGAGCTGGTGATGTACGGCATGATGCCCAGCGCGAAAACAGCCATCTGGGTGAGCGCGCCGCCAGAGAACAGGTTGAGGAAACCGAGCACGCCACCGCGAGCGGCGGTGCGCTGAAGTTCCTGCACCGCGGCGAAGTCGATACCCGGCACGGTGACGTTGGAACCGAGCCGGTAGAGCGCAATGATGAGCAGGGTGAAGATGATCTTGTTCCGGAGGTCCGGAACCTTGAACATGTTCTTCAGGCTGGAGAGCATGGACTCCTCGGAGCGGACTGAACGGTCGAGCGAACGAGCTAGCGGTTGGTGAGTGCGTTCCCTTTGGCAGGGGGGCGACCATTGCCGAAAGGCGGCGGGAGAACTTCGACGCTACCGCCTGCGGCAGTGATGGCCTGTTCGGCCGAGCGGGAGAAGGCGTGGGCAGTCACCCTGACGGCGCGGGACAACTCGCCCCGACCGAGAACCTTCACCAGGCCCTGCTTGTGAACCAGGCCCTTGGCCCGCAGGGTTTCGGGATTGATCTCGTCGCCTTCGAAGGCCTGGAGGCCGTCGAGGTTGATGACGGCGTACTCGACGCGGAACGGGTTGTTGAATCCCTTGAGCTTGGGGACCCGCCGGGCCAGCGGCATCTGCCCGCCCTCGAAGCCGGGCTTGATGTTGCCGCGCGCAGCCTGACCCTTCATTCCCCGGCCCGCAGTCTTGCCGCCCTTGCCGGCGATACCACGGCCGACGCGCCGGCGCCGGCGCGTGGATCCCGGCGCGGGCTTGAGGTCGTGAACTTTCACGCTTTCTCCCCGCTCTCGGCCGCTCCGGCCAGTTCCTCGACAGTGATGAGATGAGGCACGCGGGCGATCATGCCCCGAATCTCGGGACGGTCGGGCAGCACTCTGCTCTTGCCGATGCGGCCGAGGCCAAGGGCGCGCAGCGTGCCCCGGTGCGCGGGCCTGGTGCCGATGCCGGAACGAACCTGAACGACCTTCAGCTGGGCTACCTGAGACGGGGCCATGCTCAGGCCACTTCCTTGGGCTTGTGGGGGCCTCGCTGGGTCTCCTCGTAGGCCCGCAGCAGGCCCTTCGGCGTGACCTCTTCGGGTGACTTGCCCCGCAAGCGGGCGATCTCGTCGGGCCGCTTCAAGTCGCGGAGGCCGGCAACCGTCGCGTGGGCCACGTTGATGCCGTTCGATGATCCGAGCGACTTGGCCAAGATGTCACGAACGCCGGCGGACTCGAGGATGGCGCGCGCCGCGCCGCCGGCGATGACGCCGGTTCCGGGGGCCGCGGGCTTGAGCAGTACCCGACCGGCCCCGCGGCGGCCGATGACCGGATGGGTGATCGTGGTGCCCGCCAGCGGGACGTCGAAGAAGTTCTTCTTGGCCTCCTCGATGCCCTTTTGGATCGCGGCGGGAACCTCCTTGGCTTTGCCGTAGCCGAGCCCCACCTTGCCCGCGCCGTCTCCGACGACAACAAGCGCGGTGAAGGAGAACCGCCGGCCACCCTTGACGACCTTGGCAACCCGGTTGATGTCGATGACCCGTTCTTCGTATTGCGACTCAGCCATGTCCTAGAACTCCAGTCCTGCTTCGCGAGCGGCTTCGGCGAGTGCTGCGACTCGGCCGTGGTAGAGGAAACCGCCCCGGTCGAAGACTACGCGAGTCACGCCCGCGGCCTTGGCCCGCTCGGCGACGAGACGCCCGACCTTCGACGCGGCCTCCTTGTTCCCCGTGGGCCCGCCCCGCAGATCTGACTCGGTGGAGCCAGCCGCGGCCAGGGTGCGACCCACGGTGTCGTCGATGACCTGGGCCACGATGTTGCGGTTGGAGCGGTGTACCGCGAGACGCGGCCGTTCGGCCGTGCCCCGCACGCGCCGCCGGACGCGCCGATGACGCCGGAGCCGAGCCTCCCGCTTGTCTTTATTCGAAACGCTCACTTGGCTGCCTTCCCTGCCTTACGCCGAACGACCTCGCCGGCGTAGCGAACGCCCTTGCCCTTGTAGGGCTCCGGCTTACGGATCTTGCGAATGTCGGCGGCAACCTGGCCCACCGCCTGCTTGTCGTTGCCGATCACGATGATGCGCGTGGGGGTGGGCACCTCGAAGGTGATGCCGTCAGGCGCCTGCACCGGAACCGAGTGGCTGAATCCCAGGGCCAGGTCGAGGCGACTGGGGCCCTGGGCCGTGGCCCGGTAGCCCACGCCGACGATCTCGAGCTCCTTGCGGAATCCTTCGGTGACACCCACCACCATGTTGTTGACGAGAGAGCGGGTGAGACCGTGCAAGGCGCGGTGGCGGCGCTCGTCGTCGGGACGCTCGACGAGAAGCGTGCCGTCCTCCTGGCGCACGATGATGTCGGGCGGCAGGGCGCGCTCAAGCGAGCCCTTCGGGCCCTTCACCGCGATGTGACGGTCGGCGACGGTGACGTCGACGCCTTGGGGCAACGGGATGGGAGAACGACCGATGCGCGACATCAGCGCGCCACTTTCTTGGTGCTCACCAGACGTAACACAGGACTTCTCCTCCAACCCGCCGCTCACGGGCCTCGCGATCGGTCATGAGCCCGTTGCTGGTGGACAGCACCGCGACGCCGAGCCCACCGAGCACCCGCGGGAGCCGGTCGGCCTTCGTGTACACCCGCAAGCCGGGCTTGGAGACGCGCTTCAAACCCGAAATGGTCGGTTGGCGCTCGGGGCTGTACTTCATCACGATCTCGAGCGTGCGGCCCGGGCGCGACGGCTCGTCCCGGACACTGAAGTCCGCGATGTAGCCCTCCCGGCGGAGGATGGCCGCAAGGGCCTCCTTGAGCTTTGATGATGGCATGCGGACGGAGTCCTGCATGGCGACGTTGCCGTTGCGCAGGCGCGTCAGCATGTCGGCGACGGGGTCGGTCATTGTCATAGAAGTTCCCTCACCAGCTGGCCTTCGTAACGCCGGGCACTTCTCCGTTGTGAACCATCTCTCGAAGGCAGATGCGGCACAGCCCAAACTTCTTGTAAACGGCGCGCGGGCGCCCACAGCGCCGGCAGCGCGTGTAGGCGCGCACCCGGAACTTGGGCTTGCGCTGTTGCTTTTGAACTAGTGCCTTCTTAGCCAAGAGAGTCACTCCAAGAGATTCGAGTCATTGGGTTCCGAGTCATTGGGCCCCGTCCTTGCGGAAGGGGAAGCCGAAGGAGTCGAGCAGGGCTTTGCCCTCGGCGTTGCTGCGAGCGGTTGTGACGATGGTGATGTCCATGCCTCGGACGGCGTCGACCTTGTCGTAATCGATCTCGGGAAAGACGAGCTGCTCGTCGACCCCGAAGGTGTAGTTGCCCCGGCCGTCGAATGCCTTCGGCGACAGGCCGCGGAAGTCACGGATGCGGGGGATGGCCAGGCTGATGAGCCGGTCGAGGAACTCCCACATCCTGTCACCCCGTAGCGTGACCTTGGCCCCGATTTCCTGACCCTCCCGCAGCTTGAAGCCGGCGATCGAGTTGCGGGCCTTGGTGACGAGGGGCTTCTGGCCGGTGATGGCGGTGAGGTCGGTGACCGCGCCGTCGAGCAACGACTTCTGCTGGGTGGCCCGGCCGACGCCCATGTTGAGAACGATCTTCTCCAACCCGGGCACCTGCATGATGTTGGTCAGCTCAAGCTGTTCTTTGAGCGCGGGGCGGATCTCGGAGCGGTAGCGCTCCTTGAGCCGGGGCGACTCGCGGACGGGTGCGGTGGCAGTCATCAGACGTCGCTCCCGCACTTCTTGCAGACCCGCACCTTGCGGCCGTCGTCACCGAAGCGGTAGCCGACGCGCGTGGGTCCGCAACTGGGGCAGAGCAGGGCGACGTTGGCAACCGGCACCGGCATGTCCTTGTCGATGATGCCGCCCTGCATGGTGGCCTTGGTGGAGCGCTGGTGCTTCTTGGCCACGTTGACGCCGTCGACTATCACCTTGTTGCGATCGGGCAGGACGCGCATGATCTCGCCGTCCTTGCCCCGGTCTTTGCCGGTGAGCACCTTTACGCGATCGCCTTTTCTGAGCTTCATCACAGAACCTCGGGTGCGAGAGAGATGATCCGCATGAACCGCTTATCGCGCAGTTCCCTTCCGACGGGGCCGAAGATGCGGGTGCCCCGGGGTTGCAGTTGGTCGGTGATCAGCACGGCCGCGTTCTCGTCGAAGCGGATGTAGGAGCCGTCGGGACGGCGGCGCTCCTTCTTGGTGCGAACGACCACACACTTGACGACGTCGCCGCGCTTGACCGACGCGCCGGGGATGGCGTCTTTCACCGTTGCGACGAAGATGTCACCGATCGACGCGTAGCGCCGCTTGGAGCCGCCCAGCACCTTGATGCAGAGGACTTCTTTGGCGCCGGAGTTGTCGGCCACCCGCAGGCGGGACTCTTGTTGAATCACTGGTTGGCCCTCACGTTCGCAGGGCTCACTTTGCCCGCTCGAGGACTTCGACGACGCGCCAGCGCTTGAGCTTGGAGATGGGGCGGGTCTCGACGAGTCGAACCCGGTCGCCCACGTTGACCTCGTTGGCCGCGTCGTGGGCCTGGTAGCGCTTCGTGCGCTGCACCGTCTTGGCGTAACGGCGGTGCCGTACCCGCTCGATGACGGCAACGACGGCGGTCTTGTCCATGCCGTTCGAGACGACGATTCCCTCGCGGATCTTGCGTCGGTTGGGGCGTTCTTCTTCAGCCACCATTCTCCTCCGGTGTCGTCGACTCGTCGTCGGCCTTGGGGCTCTCGCTCTCGGCCTCGCTCTCGCTTTCGGCCTTACGGCTGGCGGCAACCCGGGCGCGCCGGCCACGGCGCGGCGCGTCGTCGGCCTCCGGCACTACTTGGCGCGCCGGCGCGGGCGCGCCGTCGGGCCTCTCGGCGGCCGCGATCTCGCGCTCACGCAGAATCGTGTGGAGCCGGGCGATGTCTTTCTTGAGGTCGCTGAGTCGCGAGTAGTTGTCGAGCTGGCCGGTGACGTGCTGGAAGCGCAGGTTGAAGATCTCCTGCTTGGCCTCGACGAGGCGCGAGTACAGCTCGTCGTCGTCCATCTCCCGGACCTCGCTGATGTCGATCATGAGAAGTCCTCGGAGCGCAGGACGACCTTGGCCTTGATCGGCAGCTTCTGAATGGCGCGTGACATCGCCTCACGAGCCAGCTCTTCGGTGACGCCGGCGAGCTCGAACATGATGCGGCCCGGCTTCACCACCGCGACCCAGTGCTCGGGGTTGCCCTTGCCCGAACCCATGCGGGTCTCCGCGGGCTTGGCCGTCACCGGCTTGTCGGGGAAAATTGTGATCCACACCTTCCCGCCTCGCTTGATGTGGCGGGTCATGGCGATACGTGCGGCCTCGATCTGGCGCGCCGTGATCCAGCCCGGCTCGAGGGCCTGGATTCCGTAGTCGCCGTACATGATGCGCGTGCCACCAGTGGCCATTCCGGTGAGCCGGCCCCGGTGCTGCTTGCGGTGCTTGACCTTCTTCGGCATCAACATGGCGTCACTCGTCCTCGGGACGGAAGTGAGGAGTCTCGTGGTGCTGGCGCGTGCGGCGCTCGATCTCCTCCTCGTCAGCCAGGAGCTTCTCGAGCTCGGGATCGGCTTCCTTGACGACAGGGGCGGCTTCGGCTGCGGGTTCGTCGGTGGTCGGAACCGGCGTCACCACACCCGGCTCCTCGCCCTCTGGGCGGCGGCGGCCGCCGCCGGCGGAGATGATGCGGCGGGGCTTCGCATCGCCCGACGTTTCGCCCACCGCCATGGCTGCCTCACGCGAGATCTTGTCCTCGGTGGAGGTCTTGTACGGCAGGATGTCGCCCTTGTAGATCCAGGTCTTCACGCCGATGCGCCCGAACGTGGTGCGGGCCTCGCGGAAGCCGTAGTCGATGTCGGAGCGAAGCGTGTGCAGCGGCACCCGGCCCTCGCGGTACCACTCGCTGCGCGCCATCTCAGAGCCACCGAGGCGCCCCGAACACTGCACCCGGATGCCGAGCGCGCCGGCCTTCTGCGCCGTCTGCACGGCGCGCTTCATGGCCCGGCGAAAGCTCACTCGTCCCGCGAGCTGGTCGGCGACACCCTGGGCGATGAGGGCGGCGTCGAGCTCGGGCTGCTTGATCTCTTGGATGTTGAGCTGGATCTTGGGGTTGCCGCTCATGGTGGCCAGGTCGGTGCGGAGGCGGTCGGCCTCGGCGCCGCGCCGGCCGATGACAATGCCGGGACGGGCGGTGTGCACGTCGACTCGGAGGCGGTCACGGGTGCGCTCCACCTCTATGCGGCTGATGGCCGCGTGCGGCAACTGGTTCATCAGGTAGTCGCGGATCTTCCAGTCCTCGACGAGGTAATCGGTGTACTCGCGCTCGGTGAACCACCGCGACTTCCAGTCGGTGGTCACGCCTAGACGGAACCCGTAGGGGTTGACCTTCTGGCCCATCTATTCCTCGTCCTTCTTCTCGCTCGATGCTTCAGTAGCTTCAGTACCTTCCGATGCTTCAGCCGGTTCCGTTACCTCGGTCTCCTCGGGCGTCACGGTCTCCGGCGTCTCGAGCGCCTCTTCCACCGCGGCGGCCGTCGAGTCAGACGCCTCCGGCTCTTCCTCGACGCGCCGGCGACGACGGCGCGTCTGCTCGGCCGTCTCCTGCCCGGCGCGCCGGCGGCGACGTTCGTCGCTTGCCGGGTACTGCTCGCGGCGGCGCTCGAGCTCGCGATCAGGCAGCCGGCTGACGATCACCGTCACGTGACACGTGCGCTTGCGGATCCTTGTGGCCCGCCCTCTCGCCCGGGGCCGCCAGCGCTTGAGCGTGGGGCCCTCGTCGGCGAAGCACGCCGACAGAT
>JALZBN010000104.1 GCA_030947365.1 Actinomycetota bacterium | reverse complement strand
ACCTTGCGCCACTCGGTGGGCACCGTCATGCCGCTCGTCGCCGTGGTCCCCCGACCGTCGGAGTACCGAGCCGATTTTCCCTATCCCGAGGTCACCGCCGACTTCGACGCGGTCGCGCCGATGGTGTACTGGCTCAACCGCGAAGCCGGATCCGACGTCGCCGGCGCGCTCAACGACCTGCGCCCGCTGGGTAAGCCGTTGTTCCCCGTCGGCCAGGCGTATGACGGCGGCCCCGAAGGCGGTCGTCCGGGCGTGCCGTCGCGCGCCGAGTTGTTCCGGTTCATGGAGGTGGCCAACGACGGCGGCGCCGCGGGCGTGTCGTTCTGGTCGTGGCAAGAAGCAGATCAGCAAGCCTGGGACTCGATCCGCGACGCGCCGCAGTTCAGCATTGTGGCCCCCACCGACGGTGCCGACCCGTCTCGCACCCAGCTGCGCATCAGGCCGGAGCTGCCGCGCTCTCGCACCAGCCCGCTCCCTGCCGGCCACTGGCTGTTTCGAACCGGCACAATGAGCGGTCGAGGCGGGTAGCCCTTCCGTCAGCTGTCGTGACGAGCACCGGCGCGCGCCGCGCCGTCGTTATCCGCAGTTCCTCATTCTCAGACGTGACCGGCGCGCCGTCATCGAGGTGCCCCGCAATCCGAGCTCGCTCGTCGGCCGTCAACCAGTCGTGGTCGCCCCATTCGTGGGTCCGCCATCCGTTCGCGTCGATCAACAGCCGCTCGTCGCCAAGGAGCACCTCGCCTTGCACAGAACATGGCTGCGCGTAGCCCTCGCGGCGCGCCGTCATCGGCTCAGTCACGCCGTTCGGCGACTCCCATTCGAGGTCGAACCCGACCGCGATGCGATCGCCCCGCTCCTCTCGCCACGCCTCAGCGGGGTCGTCGAGCGCGACACCGAACGCCTCGAGCCCCACCGACCAGTGCTGTAGCGGCGTTTCGGTGGTGATCTCCCCCCAGAGCCCACTGGCCCTCACTTCGAGGCTGCGCCCGACGGGCGGGTCGACGTCGTGGTCGCGTACGGAGACGAGCGGACGGCGATCGCCGGCGAGGCACGTCCACCACCACGCCTTGTTCTCTGCGGCGCGCAGTCCGAGCCGGAGGTACCCGCCGAAGGACCCGTCGGGAAGGGCGAAGTCGAAATACCACGACTCCTCCCAGTGCGGGCCGGGACCGGGCGGGTGGCGGCGTTCGTCGCTCGGATGGGCCACGCGCCATTATGGGTTGGTGGCGACCCACTACGAGCTGTTGGGCGTGGCTCCGGGAGCCAGCCATGACGAGATCCAGCGGGCCTACCGCCAACTGGCCCGCGACCATCATCCCGACACCAAGGCCGGCGCGAGCTCAGCGGCCTCCGAACACGCTCGCGACATCATGGCCGCCGTCAACGCGGCATGGACGGTGCTGGGTGACCCGGCGCGCCGGCGCTCCTACGACGACGACCTCGCGGCTCGGGCTCGGCCTCACCCCGATCCACACGTGTCCGCCGAGCCGCAAGACGAAGCGCACGAACCCTGGTGGGACGGTGAGGAGGAGCGCACCGCCCCAGGCGGTCTCGGCGAGCAATTAGTGCTCATCCCGGTGGGGCTATTTGCCCTTTCCGTGGCCGTCTTCGCCTTCAGCATGATGTCGCAATCGGGCTCGGCCATGGCCTTGTCACTCGTCTTGCTTCCAATCGCGGCCGCCACCTTCATGGCCATGCCATTGGTAGTGATGATGCGCAGGGCGCGAGCGCGGACCCGGCGCGGATAAGCAGGTCTATGGACGGGCGAGTTTGATGTCGACCTCCGCGCCCAAGAACGCGCCGAGCCTCGACGCCTCCACCTTCAAGGCCTTCTGCACGCGCGCCGGCACCGCAGCAAATGGCGCAACCGAGATCTTGAATTGGGCGCCCTTGCGTTCGGAGGTCCAGACGCCGGCTATCCGCCCGTCGACAACGAGAACAGGCGAGATCCATCCGGCGGTGCGAGACACGAGCTCGCGGGATCCTCCGGCCAGCAGCTCACGCAAATGCCCGGACGCGCCGACCACGTACTGATCGAATCCACCGAGCAACCGCACGCCGCTCGCCGGACTCGATGAAACCAGGGTCGAGAGATCGTCGGCGCGTATCCAGGCGCGCCGGGCCTCAACGTCGACTTCAACCACCTCGTCGCCGAGGCGCGCCAACCGCTGACGCGCAAACGCTGGCGTCGAGCCCCACCATCGGGCGAGATCCTCGCGACTGGCCGGACCGTACGCTGCCAGATAGCGGCGCACGATCTCGTCCATCGCCTCATCGGGGTCGACCGGCTTCCACGCGCCGGCCCACTGGTCGGGGCGCACAAAGGTCACATTTCGACCCTCGTTGGGGCCAAAGCAGAGCAGCCCGTGGAAGGCGGCCGGCTTCAGGAGCATCCCCCACCCCTGGCCGAGTCGCTCCCGCATGTGCTCGGAGCCGAGCTCATCTATGAGCGCCTCCGTCAGTTGCTCACGAGTGAGGCACCGCCCGTCGAGCACGTTCGGCACCGCGTCGACGAGCGCGAGCAGCTCCGGCTTCGTAACTCCGAATGCCTTGAGCCAGGCCGGCTGCAGCCAATGGCGCCGAAGGCTGGAAGCAGCCGCGTGCAGCGCAAGATCGGAGGTGGCGAGCAGGTGCAGTGTGCCCCGCATGGCCCAGGTTTTCACAAGGGTCCGGTCCGACCACAGAGCTTGCGCCACGTCGGCGCGCACGAGCCCGGTGGTGCGAACGCCCGCCGTCATCTCGGCCGACGACATCACCTGGGCGTGCAATCCGCAGAGGTCGGTCGCCACCTCGAGCAGTCCCGCCGACGGAGCGCCCAGGTGCTGGCGCGCCATCCGGAAGACCTGCGGCCACGAGACCGTGGCCGCGGCGGGGACCTGTTTCAACCCAGCTCGGCTACGTCCGCCTGGCGCGCCCGCACCGCGCCGGCCGCGCCGCGCAACGCTGCCGTTTCATCGTCATCCAGCGGCAGCTCCACGATCTCGTTTACGCCCTCGCGTCCGACACGCGCCGGCACCCCAAGGAACACGCCGTCGATGCCGTACGCGCCGTCGACCCACGTGGTCACCGGCATCACGTCGCCACTATCGCGGACCACGGCGCGCACCATGGCCTCGGCGGCCGACGACGGAGCGAAGTAGGCCGAGCCGGTTTTCAAGAGCCCGACGACTTCCGCGCCGGCGTCGCGCGTGCGAGCCACGACTTCCGACAGTTCGTCCGCGCCGAGTACCTCACGAACCGGCCGGCCACCGATGCGCGCCAACGATGGCACCGGCACCATCGTGTCGCCGTGGGATCCGAGGGTCACGGCGTCGACTTCCGATACCGCCACCCCCGCCTTCTCGGCCAGGTAGTGCCGGAAGCGCGCCGTGTCGAGCAACCCGGCCTGGCCCAACACCCGAGCCACCGGCAGGCCCGATACCCGCGCCGCGAGAGCGGTCATCTCGTCCAACGGGTTGGTCACCACTATCAGCACGATGTCAGGCGATCGTTCGACCAACTCGCGAGTAACGGCCGCGACTATCTCGGCGTTGACCTGTAGAAGGTCGAGCCGGCTCATACCCGGCTTGCGGGGCAAGCCCGCGGTCACGACTCCTACACCAGACCCGGCCGTCTCGTCGTATCCGTTGGACCCCACAACGCGTGTCGAGAATCCTTCCAACGACCGGCAGTGCATCAGGTCGAGTGCCAACCCCTGGGGCCGTCCCTCAACGATGTCGGTCAGCACGACCTCGTCGGCGTAGTTGCGTTCGGCGATGCGTTGAGCGAGTGTCGACCCGTAGAACCCGGCGCCCGCAATCGTGATTTTCAAAGTCGGTCGACGATGGCGGAAGCGAACTCCGACGTGCTGACCTCGGTCGCGCCGTCCATCAGCCGGGCGAAATCGTAGGTGACGATGCGGTCGGCGATCGTGGCCTCCAGGGCCCGCACGATGTCGTCGGCCTCGTCTTGCCAGCCCAGGTGCTCGAGCATCAACACCGCCGACAACAACAGAGATCCCGGGTTGACCTTGTCGAGGCCTGCATACTTCGGCGCCGTGCCGTGGGTCGCCTCGAAGATTCCGTGACCGGTGACGAAGTTGATGTTGCCGCCCGGCGCGATACCGATGCCACCGACCTGCGCCGCCAGCGCGTCGGACGCGTAGTCGCCGTTGAGGTTGGTGGTGGCGATCACGTCGAAGTCGTCGGGCCGAGTCAGTACCTGCTGAAGGAAGATGTCGGCAATGGTGTCCTTGACGAGGATGCGGTCGCCGGGCTCGCCGCCGCAGTCGTCCCAGCTCACGGCCACGTCGGAGAACTCCTCGCGTACGAGCTCGTAGCCCCACTTGCGGAACGCGCCCTCGGTGAACTTCTGGATATTGCCCTTGTGTACCAAGGTCACCGACGTGCGGCCCTTGCGGACGGCGTACTCCAGGGCGGCGCGCACGAGGCGCTTCGAGCCCGTCTCCGAGATGGGCTTCAGCCCGAGTCCGGAATCGGCGCGCACCTCCCAGCCGTACTCCTCGCGCACGAACTCGATGAGCCGCTTGGCCTCCGGCGTGCCCTCTTCGAGCTCCTTGCCGGCGTAGACGTCTTCGGTGTTCTCACGGAAGATGACCATGTCGACCTTCTCCGGATGCTTCACCGGGGAAGGCACTCCCGCCAACCACCGCACCGGACGCAGGCAGACGTAGAGGTCGAGGAGCTGGCGAAGGGCGACGTTGAGGCTGCGGATACCGCCGCCGACAGGTGTCGTCAGCGGACCCTTGATGCCGACGACGTGTTCCTCGAACGACGCAACCGTCTCATCGGGCAGCCACGAACCCGTCTCGTCGAATGCCCGCTGGCCGGCAAGAACTTCTAGCCAGGCGACCTTGCGCCCCGAGCCCCGGCGCGCCACTGCGGCGTCGACGACGTTCTCGGTTGCGGGCCAGATGTCGACGCCGGTGCCGTCACCCCGGATGAAGGGGATGATTGGTTCGGCGGGCACCTGCAACGAACCGTCGGGCGCAACCGTGATCTTTTCGGCCATCGGCGAAGACTACCGATCACACAGGTAGCGTTCCGCCGGTCGACAGCCCGAGGTTGGCGTAGATCTCCCTGGTCGCTGTCGAGCGGTTCAGCGTGTAGAAGTGCAGCCCCGGCGCGCCGGCGGCGAGCACGTCACGGCACAGGTCGCTCGCCATCTCGACGCCAACCCGGCGCACTGCATCGGGGTCACCCGCGACGGCCTCAACCCGCTCGACGATCTCCGCCGGTACCGCAGCTCCCGAGAGTTGGGCCATGCGCTGCACTGACGAGAGGTTGGTGATGGGCATGATCCCCGGGATCACCGGGTTGTCGATACCACGCGCC
>JALZBN010000103.1 GCA_030947365.1 Actinomycetota bacterium | reverse complement strand
CGTCAGAAGCACGCAGATGATCGCCGCCGCGCCCGATGTCAGCACGAAGTCGACGAGCCCCAGCACGTTGCGGATGGCGGCGTGGCGGAATCGCACCGGCGCGCCCTCCTTGGTGACCACCCGAAGCCCGAGAGCGGCCTTACCGACGGTGCGTCCCCGCCACAGGGTCTCGAGCGCGATGGGGTATCCGAACAGAACCAGGAAGTAGATGAGAAAGAACAGGGCCACACCGACGCCGACGGAGGTGTCCGCGCCGCTCAGTAGCGCCGACATCCCGATCGACAAGACGAACAGCGCCGCACCCTCGATCAGCAGGTCGAGCAGTAGGGCGACAAAGCGCGACCCGAGGTTGGCGAGCTCGAAATCGAGCGGTACCGCCTCGGGCGTGACGATCGCGGTGGCCGGTCCGGTCGGGCGGGGGGGCGGCGGCGCGTACGACATTGCTCTACGGTACGACCCAGCGGTCCTCTGAGCGGAGCAGCCCGATGGATGTCGACCAGTTCCTCCTCACCAACCAACCCACCTGGGCTCGTCTCGACCAGCTCATGGGCAAGGCCGGGCGCAGCGTCGGCCGCCTCTCACCACACGAGCTCGACGAGTTGGTGCGTCTCTACCAGCGGGTGTCGTCGCATCTCTCGTTCGCCCGCACCTACTACTACGACCCCGCCCTCGCGGCGGCATTGACCCGGCGGGTGGCGCGGGCCAACGCCCTCATCTACGGCACCCGGGCCCGCACCTTCCGGGCCATCGCTCGCTTCTTCGCGGTCACGTTCCCGGCCGCGGTGTGGCACTCGCGCCGGTTCGTGGCTGCCAGCGCCGTCCTGCTGTTCGTGCCCGCCCTGGCGCTAGGGGTGTGGATCGCCAACTCGCCCGAGGCCGTCAATGCCACCGCACCGCGCGAGGTGCGCCAAGCCCTCATCAACCACCAGTTCGAGGATTACTACTCCTCGGAACCGGCTGCGGCCTTCGCGTCCAAGGTGTTCACCAACAACGTGCAGGTGGCGATCATGGCTTTTGCCTTCGGTGTCTGCTTCTGCGTGCCGACCGCCCTGGTGCTGATCAACAACGGGGCCAATGTCGGCGCCGCCGGAGGCCTGTTCGCCGCCGCCGGTCAGCAGGGAAAGTTCTGGGGACTCGTGCTTCCTCACGGGATGCTCGAGCTCACGGCTGTCTGTATCGCCGGCGCGGCCGGACTGCGGCTCGGATGGACAATCATCGACCCCGGCGACAGGAGCCGCGCCAACGCCCTCGCGGAAGAGGGCCGGAGGGCGGTCGCTATCGTCGTCGGGCTCATTGCTGCGTTTGCCGTCGCGGGCACGATCGAGGGTTTCGTGACCGGTTCGGGCCTCCCGACGTGGTTGCGGGTCGGCATCGGGGTCGTCGTCGAGGTCGCCTTCCTGGCCTACATCGTCATTTACGGCCGGGCTGCGGCCGCGCGTGGCCTCACTGGCGCGCTCGGCGAAGATCCCGATGGCGGCGCGGATTACAGCCGGCCCGTGGCCTTGACCTTGAGGTAGGCGTCCGCGAGCAGCGGCGCGAGTCGTCCCGGTTCGGCATCGACCACCGTCGCGCCGAGTCCTCGAAGGCGGGCGACGGTGCGGGCCCTCTCGGCGAGGGAGTTGACAGCGGCGGCCTTGCGGTAGCTGTCGCCGGCGTCGCCTGGCACGGCGCGCGCCCAGTGCAGGACTTGGGGATCAGCAACGCTCGCCACGATCACGATGTGGCGGCGGGTGACCAGCGGAAGAGCTGGAAGCAGCGTCTCCGCCATCGCCTGTTCCGCCAGTTCGGTGAAGATGACGAGCAGGGCGCGCCGGCGAAAACGGGCCAACGTCTGGGCGAAAGCGCCGCGATAATCGCTTTCGACCAGTTCGGGCTCGATCGCGTACATGGCCTCGGTCACGCGGGTGAGTTGATCCTTGGAGTGACCCGGAGGAACGACGGCGCGTATCTCCCTGTCGAAGGCGACGAGACCGGCCCTGTCGCCCAGGCGGGTCGCGACGGCGGTGAGCATCATCACCGCGTCCATGGCGTGGTCGAGCCGGGGGACGTTGGCGACGCGCCCGGCCATCATGCGCCCGGAGTCGAGCAGCAACAGGACGGTCTGGTTGCGCTCAGCCCGGTACGTGCGGACGATCGTCTTGCCAACACGCGCCGTGGCCGCCCAGTCGATGCGACGGAACTCGTCGTCGATCTCGTACTCACGGAGTGAGTCGAACTCGGTGCCGCCGCCGCGACTCGCCGCTGATCGCAGACCGATCTCGAGGATCCGTGCCCTGTCGATGCGCAGCTCGGCCTCCTCGCGCGACCGGAAGGGCGGATAGACCCGCAGGAGCCCGGGCAGGTCGCGCCGGCCTTGGCGCGCCGCCAGGCCCAAGGGCCCTTCGACACGAAGCACGAGCTCCCGGGGCTCGAAGCGCCCGCGCCGTTGCGGACACAGCGTGGCGCGCGCCGTCGCCCTGCCGCGCGCTGGTACGTGCACACCCACCCGGCGGGTGGTGGCTCGCCATGACGGAAACAGCTCGTCGGCGAGCGTTACCCGCAGGGCGCGGTCGGCCGGATTACGTACGCGCCACACGATGTCGAACCGCTGGCCCAGGGGCACGACACCGGGAAGCTCGCGCTCGACGCCGACCGCCTTGGGCGGGGTCGCCAGGAACCAATCGGCGACGCCGACCAGCAGCAGTAGGCCATTCACGACGAGGAACTCCGGACCCGGTGACGGCCCGAGGAGCACCAGCAACGAGGCCACGGCGACAACCACCGCGAGGCGCCGGGTTGGCACCGGGAAGCTCACCTCGGAACGGGGACCGACACGAGGATCCCGTCGAGCACGCCGTCGACGCTCACTCCCTCGAGCTCCACCTCGGGGCGCAGCTGTACCCGGTGGCGAAGTGCCGGCTTGGCAACGGCCTTGACCTCGTCTGGTGTGACGAACGACTTCCCGGCCAACCATGCCCACGCCTTCGAAGCCCAGAGGAGCATGGTGGCGCCCCGCGGTGACGCGCCGAGGCTGAACGACGGGGAGTCACGGGTAGCCCGCACGATGGCGACGATGTAGGCCTGCACCTTGTCCTCCATCGTCACCGTCGCCACTTGCGCGCGCGCCGCGGCCAGATCGGCAGCGCCGGCCACGGCAGTGACACCCATCGAGGCCACGTCGTGGGGGTCCATGCCCCGGTCGTGTCGCGAGAGCACCTGCAACTCCTCCTCCGCGCTCGGATAGGCCACCGCCAACTTGAGCAGGAACCGGTCGAGCTGGGCCTCAGGAAGGGGGTAGGTGCCTTCGTACTCGACCGGGTTCTGGGTGGCCACGACCACGAACGGGTCGGGAAGGAGCCGGGCCTCGCCCTCAACTGTGACCTGGCGCTCCTCCATCGACTCGAGCAGCGAAGCTTGCGTCTTCGGCGGCGTGCGGTTGATCTCGTCGGCGAGGAGGAGGTTGGTGAACACCGGGCCGGGCCGGAACATGAACTCGCCCCGCGACAGGATGACCTGGCCGGTGACGTCGGACGGCATGAGGTCGGGCGTGAACTGCACCCGCTTGAAGTCGAGGTCGAGCGCGCCGGCGAGCGCCTTCACGAGAAGCGTCTTGGCGACGCCGGGCACGCCCTCGAGCAACACGTGCCCTTTCACGAGAAGCGCGACCATGAGCCCGGTGAGCACACTCTGCTGACCGACGACGACCTTGCCGACCTCGTCGCGAACCGCAAGCACGGCGGCGCGTGGATCGGCCGACGGAGCCGCGGCGCGCTTACGTGACGGCGGGCGCCGCGGTGACGGGCTGGTTGCTGCTGGCACGTGTGACCTCCTGGCGGATGGATTCGATCGATTGGCCGAGGGCGACGAGGTCGTGCTCGTCGCGCGGCGCCGGGCCGGTCAAGGCGTCGCGGAGGCGCGCCGGCGCGATACCGGCGCGCGCCGCGGCAACATCAGCCAAGTCACCGGCTGGAATGTCGCGGGGCAGGCCAAGACGCTCCGACAGGCTGCGACGCAGCTCCGACCGCAGGATCGCGGCGGCCTGCTCACGGCCCTTGGCCCGCTGCATGAGGTTGCCGACGGCGACGACGAGCTCGGAGCCGGCCAACTCCACCGGCTGATGCTCGACGACGGGGCGTCCGAGCCGGCGCGCCCGCCACAGCACCACGACGAGGAAGGCCACGGCGAGTTGGACGACTGCGAGGCTGACGCGCTCGGGCACCAGATCGAGCAGGCTGGTGGAGCCACCGCCGGGGGGCGGAGGCTTCAGCATCTCGACTCGGGTTGCCTGAGCCGGCGCGAGGAGAGCAGCCACGAGCGCGGCGTTGTCGTCCTTGCCGAGCTGGCCGTTGGTGAGGAACGCGGGACCGCCGATGCTCACGATTGTGCCTCGCCCCACCGGGGTGACGACCAGCCACGCACTACTGCCGCGCTTGAAGCATCCGTTCGAACCAGGCGGGACCTTCATGAGGACAGCGCCCGGCGCGACGACCGTGTCGACGCCGGCGAGGGCTGGGACCCCGCAGTCCTTCACGAGCTCGGGATCGACGAAGGCGACGGCCGCTGTGCCCGTGGGCTCGGCGGGGTTCAAGGGCGACCCTGGGTCGGTAACGACCAGAGTGCCTCCGGCGCGCACCCATGCGTCGACGGCATCGCGGTCGTCAGCCGACAACGAGTCGACGAGGAGAAGGGCGGTGTCGACACCACGGCCCGGGGAAGTCGAATCCACCGAGACGTCGGCGCCCAGGAGGCGCAACGTCTCGACAACCGCCTTGGTGCCGGCCGGCTTCGCCGACGCGGGGTCGAGTGGGATGCCCTTGTCGGGACGGGGACCGAAGACGAAGGCGATGCCCAGCACGGTGGCGACAATTGCGAGCCATGGCGCCCAGGTGCGCAGGCGGCTGCGTTGAGTGGCCTGCGGAACGGTCACGACTTGGCTCCGACGAGCACTCGGTCGGCGAGCTCGCGAAAGCGTGCCGACTCCTGCTCACCGGTGGGCCGGTTGCCGTACCAGGCGGCCTCGAACAGCTCCGTCGCACCGCTGAACTCCGGCGCGACCTTGGGGACGTTCTCGCCCACCTCGGCTCGGTACTCCCCCGTCGTGCGGCCGGGCACCTCGTCGACCAGCCCTCGCTGAGCCAGGTCGGCGACAAGGGCCCGGTAACGGCAGCGCAACCCGGCGCGCCAATGCCCCTGCTTCTCGTGAGCGCTCGCCTCGGCGCGCCAGTCGTCCGCCGTACGCAGGCGCGCCGTAGCCGCCTCGGCGCGACTGGTGGCGTCGGTCGTCACGCCTCGCGCGAAACGGAAGACGAAGAATCCGATGATGGCCAGCGCCACGGCCAGGATCAGCCAGGCGACTATCGAAGCTGAACCACCCACGCCAAGCTTGCCCAGC
>JALZBN010000102.1 GCA_030947365.1 Actinomycetota bacterium | reverse complement strand
AGACCCGCGTGCTCACCGAGCGGGCGCGGCACCTTCTGCGCAATTGGCGCGTGCCGGGCTCCGCAGTGTGCCTCGTTGCCTTCAACAAGCGCGCCGCCGACGAGATGCGCCAACGAACCACCGACCTTCCCGAGCTCCAGGTGCGCACCCTCAACTCTCTGGCCCTCGCCATCCTCAACGGGACCCCTCCGTTTCGCCGCCGCGGCCCCCGGCTCCGCACCATCGACGAAACAGAGGTGCGCGATCTCCTTGGCAAGCTCGTCGACCTCCCTCGGAGAGTTAGCACTGATCCCGCCGCGGCCTGGCTCGAGGGATTGTCGGCGGTCCGCCTCGGGTTGCGGGCGCCGGCGGAGGTGGAGGAGGAGTACGGCGGCGATCTCGACGGACTGACGCAGGTGTTCGACCGCTACCGCGACCGCCTCGCAGATAACGAATCGATCGATTTCGATGAGCAGATCTACGGCGCGCTCGAGGTGCTGCTGACGGAACCGGAGACGCGCCGGGCGGCCCAGCACGTGTGCCGGCTTCTGCTCGTCGACGAGTTTCAGGATCTGACCCCCGCCCACGTGTTGCTGATCCGGATCGTGGCTGGCGCGGACGGCGCGGTCTTCGGTGTAGGTGACGACGACCAGACCATTTGCGGCTACGCCGGCGCCAGCCCGGAATGGCTGTTGCGCTTCAGCGACTACTTCCCGGGCTCGGAGGCCCATGCTCTGACCGTGAACTACAGGTGCCCACCTCCCGTGGTCGCCGGCGTCGATCGCCTCCTGCAACGGAATCGGCGGCGAGTGCCCAAACAGATCCACCCCGGTCCGGCCAAGGCGACGACGCCGGACCAGCTCCGAGTGCTCGCCGTTGGCGAAGACGGCGATGCCACGACGGCTACGGCCGAGCACGTGCGAGCCCTGGTCGATGCCGGCACCCGTCCCGATGAGATCGTTGTCCTTTCAAGAGTCAATGCGACGCTCGGGCCGGTGCAGATCGCGCTCGGCCAGCTTGGCGTGCCGGCGCGCAAGGTGCTCGGCGAGACCTGGCTCCAGCGCTCAGGGGTGCGCGCTGCGTTGGCATGGCTGCAACTCACAGCCCGCCCGACGACGCTGAGAGGCGCTGACATCGCGCTTGCCGCGCGCCGTCCGCCTCGTGGCATCTCACCCCGGGTCGTGGAGTGGATGGCGGAGCAGGAGAGCATTGCCAGGCTGCGAGCTCTTGCGGGCCGCCTCACCGGTCGTGACGCGCCCAAGGTCGCAGGATTCGCGGACGACGTCGAGAAGCTCGCC
Organism: Actinomycetota bacterium; assembly: GCA_030947365.1. GTDB lineage: Bacteria > Actinomycetota > Acidimicrobiia > Acidimicrobiales > AC-14 > JALZBN01. The sequence continues at coordinate 4,132 of JALZBN010000102.1, read as the reverse complement.
CTCCAGGTGGGACAGGGCCGCCCCGTCGCGTCCGTCTTGGCGACCCTCCGGGACGAGGTCGGACTCGACCGAGCCATGCAGTCACTGGAGGCGGCGCGCCGCCGCGTCGACCGCTCAGCGCACACCGACGACCTCGATGCTCTTGTGGCGCTCGCCTCGCTGCACCCCGAGGGTGCGACCTTCGAAGAGTGGTTGCGGGAAGAACTTCGCAAGCCGGAGGTCGACAATGGCGTGATGCTCGCCACGATCCATTCGGTGAAGGGGAGAGAGTGGCGCCACGTCATCGTCCATGCCGCGGCAGCCGGGCTCATGCCCCATCGTCTTGCCGATGACCGAGAGGAGGAACGGCGCGTCTTCCATGTCGCCGTTACGCGGGGCGTCGAGACGGTCACGCTCGTCGTTCCCGAGCCACCTTCGCCCTTCGTTGCCGAGCTCTTCCGTGATCCGAAGGACGACCCGGCACAACAGCCGCGACCGAAGCCGCTCGTGGAGGCAAAGCGATCCCTTCCCAATGCGGCGCGGAAACCGTCGGCCGACCCAGCCGCCTCTGAGCGCGCCGGGCTGGTGCTGCGCCAGTGGCGCCGAGACCGGGCCCGCACCGATGGCAAGCCCGCGTTCACGGTGCTCCACGACGCCACGATCGACGACATCGCGGCCGCCTTGCCCGCCACGCTTGCGGGACTGACTGCCATCAAGGGGATCGGTCCGGCCAAGCTCGAGCGGTTCGGCGACGAGATCCTGGCGGCGGTGGAACAGGCCCTGGACGCCTCCCGAGACTGAACCAAGTCTGTCCCGGGGTAAACTGAGTGCACCCGGACGGGCGCGGTTGGCGATCCCCGGGCTACACATCGGTGTGGATCATTCGGTCGAACCCAGAGGTAGCAGCGCCCCCGGTCAGCCTTGACGGGCTCGCGCCGTCACCCATCTCGGGAGGCGCACTTTGACGCCCTATGAGGTGCTTGGAGTCTCGCCGAAGGCCTCTCCAAAGGAGATCACCGACGCGTACCGCACGCTGGCACAGCTGTTTCACCCTGACCGGCACACCGAGAGCCCAGAGAACGTGAAGCGGGAAGCGGAGCGGCAGATGAAGCGGGTGACGGAGGCGTACGCCCTCGCTCGCAAAGGTGTGGGCACAACCGTCGAGGTGCAGCAGACCGAGGCGGCCTGGGAAGCGGTCGCACGCGAGCGGGTCGCCCGGGCGGCCAAGGGCGTGCCGTGGCAGGAGGGCGTGCGGGCCCGGGCGACGGCCGAGGCCAGGGCCAAGGAGGCGCGCCGGGAGCGCGAGCGGGCCGCCACCAACGGCCAGGCCGTCCCTCGCCCCAAGAACCGCCGCGACCCCCAGATCCTCTACGGGATGGGTGAGGCCCTCCACACGAACAAACTCCCGTGCCGGGAGTGCCGGAGCATCCAGTGGCTTCCCGATGGCTGGAAGGACCGGTTGCTCGATACCAACTACTTCTGCTCGGTCTGCGGCCGTCTCCTTCTCGCTCGCTGAGGCCGTCTAACTGTCCTCGGCATCTAGATAGCACAAGTCATCTAGGTGCGCCGAACACTCTTTCGCCTCCACCGAGTCCCTCATATGATGACGCCGACCAGGCTCGCGGGAGCCGGTTCGAGGAGGATCGATGGCACTGTTGTGGATCGCGAACGCTCTCTTGTTGCTGGTCATCGCGCCGGTCGTGATCATGCTGCTCAACCGGCTTCTCCGCCCGGCCACCGAGATCAAGCACTACGTCGAAGACATCCTTGAGCACGGCGTCCTGCTCTCCGGAACCCTCGACTGCGTCCCCAACCTGATCCGCACGTGTGAACTCACCGGGATCGCGCGTCTCAATGTGACTCGTTATGGCTTGGCCCTCGCCCGGCTGCTTCCCGACTGAGCACCACGCCGACTGAGCACCACCCCGTAAGTCCGCACCGAAGTTTCGCAGCGAGAACCTCACCAACCGACACAAGGAGCAAGAGATGGGTTTGAGTGCAGCGACGATCGTGCTGTTTGCGATCATCGCCATCATCGTGGCCGTACTTGCCATCTACCTGACGACGATCGCGGTCATCCTGCGGGGGGTTAGCTTCAACCTCGGCACGGTGCTGATCGGAGTCCGGGCCATCGGCCAGCAGGTGGAGCCGGTCCCGAAGTACGTCGCCATCATTCTCAACGACGTCCTCGCCATCGACCAGGCGGCCAAGCAGCTGCTGGCGTGGGGCGATGGTCCGGAGGCAGGCGACCGGGTCAGCGGGATGCCCGCGCTGCGACCGTAAGCGATTCCATACGAGGGAGGACGGTGACAATGCGCAGAAAAGCGAAGGCGTCGGCGAAGGCACCTGTGGCGGAGGCATCCGCACCCGAGCACAACAGTGCCGAGCCGGCTGACGACGACCCGACCATGGTCGAGCCGCCCGCAGAGCAGGCGGAAGCCACCGCGCCCGTGGTGGCCGCGCCGGTACCAGAGCCAGCGGCGCCAGCCGCTCTGCACGCCGGCCCTCGCCCTGATTACTCAACGACGGGTGACGGGGGCGACCCGCGCGAGTTCAGCGCCAACCATTACCTCGACCTCGGTGACCTGTTCACCAGCCCACGCAATCCGTCTGAGGAAGAACGTCAGCGCATGGCCGCTGCCGACTGGCAGGCCGCGATCGCCCCGGCCTTCGCCGGCATGGAAGGCGCGCCGCCCGCAGCCACGACACCCGACGAGGCCATTCGCGAGTTCGTCGACAAGACCGGTCCGGCCTTGCCCGACCCCGGCGCGGCGACAACGGGAAACATCTTCAACAACGAAGCGACTGCGTACATGCGTCTCCGCAAGCAGTTCAGCAAGCGCATCGGCCGCGCCGGCGGTTCGTGGAGCGCCCCCCCTGGGCTTATGCCCGGCGCGCCCTCCGATGGAGGGCAACACCGGGTCTTTTACCCGTCCTCCGGCTCCTGACGGCCACTTGGCCCGTCTCCTGTTCGAACCCTTAACATGCCGCGCCCGGTAACGCGCCGGCCCCCGAAGCCCAGAAAGGCGACTACACGTTGACGACGTTCAAATGGACCACCGACAGCACGGTGGCGCTCAGCGCGACCTCGAGCATGCACCCCATTCACGGCGACCTACACGACATCCGCGGTGAGGCCACCGTGGAGGTGACCGACGGCGCCATCAAGCTCGACTCGGCTCCCACTGGCTACATCGAGGCCGATGTCGAGTCGCTGAAGTCCGGGAAGAAGCTTGAGGACAAGGCACTTCGCAAGCAGGTCGAGGCCGACAAGTACCCCACTATCCGCTACGAGGTCCGCAGCGCCGAGGGCGGCCCCGAGGTCTTCAAGATCACCGGCGCGTTCACGTTCCACGGCGTCACCCAGGAGTTCATCGAGCAGGCGACGGCCAAGATCGAGGGTGACACGCTCAAGGTCGAGGCCGAGCACACCTTCGACATCCAGGACTTCGGTGTAAAGCCGTTCAAGATCCTGATGCTGAAGGTGCACCCCGAGGTCAAGCTGGTGCTGCACCTCGTCGGCAAGGCCTGAGGCTCGGTAAGGGTCTAAGGAGCAGCTGCCGCGATTCCCGCCTGACCCACGCTGATCCCCCCGTCGTTGGGTGGCACTCGTTGGTGGATCAGTACCTCGTGGCCGGTGGCTTCCAGTTCGCTCACGACGATTTTAGTCAGGCGGGCGTTCTGGAAGACGCCGCCGCTCAACGCCACGGTGTTGATCTGGTTCTCGGCGGCCAAGATTGTCGCGGCTGCCGCTGCGGCTTTTCCGAGGGCGGCGTGGAAGCCCGCAGCAATCTCGGCCGCCGGCGTGGCGCCCGCCTGCTCCTCGATCACGGTCGCCACCAGGGGACAGGGATCCAGAACGAGCATTCCTTCGCGGCGCGTCGTTTCCATGCCGTAGCTCGGGGCGTCCGCGATGGGGATGCTCGATGCGAGGGCCTCCAGCTCGATCGCCGCTTGGCCCTCGTACGTGACCTTCGTCCGTACGCCGAGCAAGGCGGCGACGGCGTCGAAGAGACGACCGGCGCTTGAGGTCTGGATGGTGTCGGCGCGCTCGACCATCTGCAGAATGGCTGGCCAACGTTCGTCTGATTCCTTGCCGACCTCGGAGGCCGCGCCGGCACCAGCAGCCGCGAACGCCCACGACAGCGCCATG
>JALZBN010000101.1 GCA_030947365.1 Actinomycetota bacterium | reverse complement strand
ACGTGACCTCGTGGATTAGGTGCAGATCGATGTAGAGGAGGTCGGGCTCACCCGGCGCGTGGTGAACGACGTGGCGGTCCCACACTTTCTCGCTCAGGGTCAGCTGTGTCATCGATTGCGTCTCATATAGTGAGACACTAGTCTTGTCATGTGGACAGTGTAAGCGGTGTGGGAGTTCTCGACAAGGCCATTTCGATCCTCGACGCCCTGGAGGCGCAGCCGTTGACGCTGGCCGAGCTCGTCGATGCCACAAGGCTCTCGCGGCCGACGGCCCATCGGTTGGCCCTGGCCCTCGAGACCCATCGGCTGCTGGAGCGAACCGACGACGGACGTTTTGCCCTCGGGCAGCGGCTCCAGGGCGGCGGTCTCGTCGAAACCGCCCGGCCTGCCCTGGAGCAACTTCGCGACAAGACGGGCGAGAGCGTGCAGCTCTACGTCCGGCGCGGCGACATGCGTCTCTGCGTGGCGTCCCTTGAATCGCCGCACGGACTGCGCACGATCGTCCCCGTCGGCGCCTCGTTGCCGCTCGACGTCGGCTCCGCCGGAAAGGTCTTTCGGCTCGACCCCGCGGGCTGGGCCGAGAGTGTCGAGGAACGCGAACGAGGTGTGGCCTCGGTGAGCGCACCGATCCACGACCGCGCCGGGAATGTCGTGGCCGCGATCTCCGTGTCCGGCCCCGTTGAGCGCATCTCTCGCGCGCCGGGCCGCCGTTATGGGCGCGCCGTCGTGCATGCCGCCCGAACTGTCACCGTTCTTTTCTCACCTGCGCACCGTGACGGTGGTCTAGAGAGAAAAGAACGCCGGCGTTAGGCCGACAGCTCGACGACCTCGACGCGCAGCATCCCGCTCGGGGCCTCGTACTCCACGGTGTCGCCTTGGCGGCAGCCCAGCAGGGCTCGACCCAGGGGGGAGGCCGGAGAGATCACAGGCATGTCGCCGCCGCGTTCCTCGATGGACCCGATGAGAAACCGCTCGACGTCGTCGTCACCGTCATAGCGGAGGCTCACGATCGTGCCCGTTGACACGACATCGGGGTCGCCGCCCTCGACGATGACCGGCTTCTCGAGCAACGCCTGGAGCTGGCGGATGCGGGCCTCCATTCGACCTTGCTCCTCACGCGCCGCGTGGTAGTCGGCGTTCTCCTTGAGGTCGCCAAGCTCTCGCGCCCGCTCGATGTTCGCGGCGATCTCAACTCTTCCCCGGCTGGTGAGATCGTCGAGTTCGGCGCGGAGGCGTTCGAAAGCTGCAGGTGAAAGTTGTGTGCCGGCCATCCGGTCGAGCGTACCCTTGATGCGCGAATGGGCTACAAGGTCGGAGTCATCGGAGGAGACGGGATCGGGCCCGAGGTTGTTGCCGAGGCGCTCAAGGTTGTGCGCGCCGCCGGCGTCGACCTCGATACCGTCGACTACGACCTCGGCGCGGCGCGCTACCTGCGCACTGGCGAGGTTCTCCCCGACAGTGTTCTCGACGAGCTCGGCGCGCTCGACGCCATCCTCCTCGGTGCCGTCGGCTCCCCCGATGTGGCCCCGGGCATCCTCGAGCGCGGGCTGCTCCTGCGCCTGCGCTTCGGACTCGATCTCTACGTCAACCTTCGCCCCTTCGCCGGCGCCGGCCGCGACTTCGTGGTGGTGCGTGAGAACACCGAGGGCGTCTACGTCGGGGAAGGTGGGTTTCTCCGCAAGGGCACACCCCACGAGGTCGCCACCCAAGGTTCGGTCAACACACGCCGCGGCGTCGAGCGCTGCATCCGGTTCGCCTTCGACCTCGCCGCATCTCGGGCGCGCCGTGAGCTCACGCTCGTGCACAAGACCAACGTCTTGATGTTCGCGGGCGACCTGTGGCGTCGCACATTCTCCGAGGTCGCCGTCGACCACCCCGAGGTCTCGACCGCCTACGATCATGTCGACGCCGCATGCATCCACCTCGTCGAGTCCACTGATCGTTACGACGTGATCGTTACCGACAACCTCTTCGGCGACATTCTGACCGACCTCGGGGGCGCCGTCACTGGCGGCATCGGCGCGGCTGCCTCGGCGAACTTGAACCCCGATCGCAGCGGACCCTCGATGTTCGAGCCCGTTCACGGTTCGGCACCCGACATCGTCGGCACGGGCAAGGCCAATCCGGTGGCCGCGATTCGGTCGGCCGCGATGATGCTCGACTTCCTCGGTGAGCCAGCGGCTGCGCAAAGCATCAGCGCCGCCTGCCAAGACGCGGGAGAATTGCACGGCACCACCACGGAGATCGGCGACGCAATCTCGGAAAGGGTTCGGTAGCAATGCCATTGCAGAAGGTCGACAGCATCTGGATGGACGGCAAGCTGGTTCCGTGGGACGACGCTCGGGTTCACATCCTGACCCACACTCTGCATTACGGGAGTGGCGTTTTCGAGGGTGTTCGGGCCTATGCGACCAGTCAGGGTCCGGCGGTGTTCCGCCTTACCGACCACATCCACCGCCTGTTCCGCAGCGCCAAGGTGTACCTGATCGATATCCCGTACACCCCCGACGAGCTCATCGACGGGGTCAAGGACACAATTCGGGCCAACGGTCTTGACGCCTGCTACGTCCGGCCGCTCGTCTACCTCGGCTACGGCGAGATGGGGCTCAATCCACTTCCGTGCCCGGTCAACGTGTCGATCGCGGTGTGGCCCTGGGGCACCTACCTCGGTGACGAGGGCATCAAGCGCGGCGTGCGCATGAAGATCTCCACCTGGCAGCGCCACGATCCCAACGCCGTTCCCGTGGCGGCCAAAGGTGTTGGCATGTACGTCAACTCGTCGATGGCCAAGGTCGAGGCGCTGAAGGCCGGCTACGACGAGGCGATCCTGCTGTCGCCGCAGGGCTACGTCAGCGAGTGCACGGGTGAGAACCTGTTCATCGTGAAGAACGGCCGGCTCCTCACGCCGCCGGTGAGTGCCGGCGCGCTGGAGGGGATCACTCAGGACTCCGTCGTCACCATTGCGCGCGATCTCGGCGTGGAGGTCCACGAGACCAACCTCCTCCGCACCGATCTCTATCTCGCCGAGGAGGCGTTCCTCACTGGCACCGCCGCAGAGGTCGTGCCAATCCGCTCGGTCGACGACCGTGAGATCGGCGAGCCCGGGCCGATCACCAAGGCCATCCAGGAGGCCTACTTTGCAACCGTCCGCGGCGAGGACGACCGCTACAAGAACTGGCTCGAATATGTCCGCCCCTGACTACGTGCCGGTGATCCTCTCCGACAAGGCACGCACGTCGCTTCCCATGCCGCCGTCGCGACGGTGGACGGCCACCCGTCCTGCCGACCTCCACCGGGGTCAGCCGAGCGGTGCAATGCTGGGCAATCAGGGTCCCGACCAGGGCTATGCGCTGCGTCTGGCTCAGTTCTTCGTCGATCGTCTTCATCTTGGAGAGGGCGAGAGCAAGGGCGACGCCATGGCTGGCTGCCTGGCCGTCGCGGGGCGCCGATCCTCGCTGTTCGGACGAGCGCCGGTCGTCCACGACCTCGAACTCGCCTTCGGCATATGGGGTTACCTCGGCGACGCGCCGGCTGACCTCATGGAATACCGGCGGGAGCGGTTCTTCGGCGCGGGGCATGACTACTGGCGCCAGCGGGAGATCGCCAACCAGATACCCGAGGCGACGCTGCGACTGACGCCGAAGACGGCAGTGAGCCGGCTCGGCAACTGGCGCGAGCTACTCGGCGCCTGACGCTCAGGCGTTGTTGCCGATGAGCTTGCTCATCACATCCTGAAGCTGGGTGCTGTTGCCACCGGCGCCGATGACGAGCAGCCCGAGTCGACCTTTGGCGAAGACGACGCCCTCGGTGCCGTCGGACTGGGTGAACGTCTTCGCGTCCTCACCGGAGAGTGTCACCGGCGACGCATCGCTACCAGCGGCACCCTCGACGAATGCGGCTTGAAAACCGGGCTGGGTAGAGGCATCGGGGCTGAACGACATGGCGAGAACGACGGCCACCTTGGCCCCTTCCTTGCTGACCAGGCGCCCGTTGATGTCGCTCACCGCCTTCTGAGCGGCAGCGTTGCCACTGACTTCGGACTGGTACTGGTCTCGTGCGCTCTGGAGGTCGGAAGCCGGTAGCTCGGCCAGTTCGTAGCCGGCGATGTGGTCGAACGCAGCCGACAGATTGCCGGTGTCGGTGGGCTTCGACGAGTCCACCACTGTCGTCGCGGCCGCCGCCGAGCTCGTCACTGTGGTCGCGCTGGCATTCGTCGACTTGCTGTCGCTTCCGCCGCACGCCGCGGTGAGAAGAGCGGCGGCCGTGACGGCAGCGGCCACGAGTGCCTTCCTGCATTTCAGGGGCGCGGGTTTTAGGGAGGTGGATTTCAGGGAGGTGTTCATTGGCGCCGACCCTAGTTGGCGACCCGTCAGTAGGCCCGGGAGACGAACGCGACGAGTCCGGACTCCGATGACGACTCGGGGATGGATCCGTCTTCTCGCTGGAGACACCGCACGGTGACGCCTCCCTGAGCCAGCCTCACCTCGTCGTCGCGGATCGTGTCCCATGGGGCGCGGGCGAATCCGGCGCGCGCCGCCTCGGCCGCCTCGTCGGCGTTGTCGACATCGACAGTTCTTGCCTCACGCCGCTCAAGGGCCTCGGCCTCGAGAGCGTGCTGCACGTCGGCGAGCGTGTCCGGCACCCGTTGCTGGAGTTCGTCGAGCGGCACGGCATCCTTGGCGCCGGTATCGCGGCGCACCAGCGTGGCCGTACCCGCAGCAAGGTCACGGGGACCAATCTCGACTCGCACGGGTACGCCCTTTAGCTCCCACTCCACGGCGCGGCGTCCGAAGTTGGTGTCGAGGCGATCGTCGAGCTCGGCGCGCACTCCGGCGCTCAACAATTCTTCGGTGATCGCGCCGGCGCGCTCACCGGCGCCGTCTTCGCCGCGCACGAGTAGGACCACCACCTGGATAGGCGCAAGGTTGGGGGGAAGGCGAAGGCCGTTGTCGTCGCCGTGACCCATGACGAGCGCGCCGATGAGGCGGGTCGACACGCCCCACGAGGTCTGCCAGGCGTGCTCCTGCACACCCTGGTCGGACTGAAAGGTGATGTCGAAGGCCGTGGCGAAGTTCTGACCTAGCTCGTGGCTGGTGCCCATCTGGAGAGCCTTGCCGTCGCCCATCATTCCTTCGATCGTGTAGGTCGTATCCGCGCCGGCAAAGCGCTCGCGTTCGGTCTTGCGGCCTAAGAGCACCGGCATGCCCATGACCCGTACGGCGAAATCCTCGTAGACGTCGCGCAGGATGCGCAGTGCGTACGCGCCGGCATCCGCCTGGGTGGCGTGCGCGGTGTGACCTTCCTGCCAGAGGAACTCGGTTGTCCGCAAGAGGATGCGAGGACGCAGTTCCCACCTCACCACGTTGGCCCACTGGTTGATGAGCAGGGGCAGGTCGCGGTAGCTCTGCACCCACTTGGCGAAGAACACG
>JALZBN010000100.1 GCA_030947365.1 Actinomycetota bacterium | reverse complement strand
AGCGCCGCCTCGTGCGCTTCATCGTAGGTGTGTCCCGCCACGACGATCGTTGTCTCCGATCCGCCGAGGGCCGCGATCTGCTCGCGCTTTTGTCGTGGCGTGGTGCGAGGGAGCACAACGTGGCACTTGACTCCGAGACGCCGGCACGTGAACGCCACGCCCTGACCGTGGTTGCCGGCACTGGCACAGATGACGCCCTTGGCTCGTTCCTCGGGGGTCAGTGAGGCAATGAAGTTATAGGCACCGCGAAGCTTGTACGACCGCACCGGCTGGAGGTCTTCACGCTTGAGCCAGACGTCGACGCCGACCAATTGCGACAGCCTGTCGTTGCGTTCCAGCGGCGTGCAGATGGCGACGGCGCGCAGGCCTTCAGCTGCTGCAGAGATGTCTTCGGCGGAAACCATGGGCGTCATCATGACCGAGCTAGCCTGCCCCCTCGATGACTATTCCAGTTTTCGGTCCGGGCGAGGATCCCGGGCCTAGCTTCTCCGAGTTGTTGCGGCGCACCCGAGGCGAGCCGGCGCTGCCTTCGACGCGCACGCCTGTTGAGACAACCCACGGCACCACCATCGTGGCCATCAACTACACCGACGGCGTGGTCATGGCCGGTGACCGCCGGGCGACCGAGGGCTACAGCATCGCCCAACGGGCTATCGAAAAGGTCTTCCCCGCGGATCGCCACTCGGCCGTTTCAATCGCCGGGGCCGCCGGGCCCGCGGTCGAGATGGTGCGGCTCTTCCAGACCGAACTCGAGCACTACGAGAAGGTCGAGGGAGTCGCGCTCAGCCTCGAAGGCAAGGCCAACAAGCTCAGCCAGATGGTGCGCTCGAACTTGCCGATGGCGATGGAGGGGTTGGCCGTCGTGCCGATCTACGCCGGTTACGACCTGCGGCGAGGCGCGGGGCGCATCTTCAAGTACGACCTGACTGGCGGGCGTTATGAGGAGAGCGAGTTCCATGCCACCGGTTCGGGTGGGCGCGACGCCCGCACCACGATCAAGCTCGGTTTTCGCGACGGGCTCGACCGGGGCGCGGCCATCGAGCTCGCCATCGAGTCGTTGTACGAGGCGGCCGACGAGGACTCCGCCACTGGTGGTCCCGACGTCGTGCGGGGCATCTATCCCACCGTGGCCACGGTTACCCGTGACGGCTTCGAGAGGGTGGCTGACGACGAGGTGGCCGAACGCTTCGGCGCCCTCATCCAGAAGCGATCCGAGAGGGGCCAACCCCGGTGAGTATGCCGTTCTACGTCGCGCCGGAACAGGTGATGAAGGACCGGGCCGACTACGCCCGCAAGGGCATTGCCCGAGGTCGAAGCCTCATCGCGGTTGCCTGCGACGACGGCATCCTCATCTGCGCCGAGAACCCGTCACGCACGCTGCGCAAGGTGAGTGAGATCTACGACCGCATCGCATTCGCGGGGGTCGGCAAGTACAGCGAATTTGATTCTCTCCGCACGGCGGGCGTGCGCCACGCCGACATCAAGGGCTTCACCTATTCCCGTGAAGACGTCGATGCCCGCTCACTGGCAAACGCGTACGCACAGACACTGGGGCAGGTGTTCACCCACGAGATGAAGCCGATGGAAGTGGAGATTCTCGTTGCCGAGGTCGGTGTCGACCGTGCCGGCGACCAACTGTTCCACCTCCTCTACGACGGCACGGTGGTCGACGAGGAAGGGTCCACGGTGCTGGGCGGCGACGCCGACACAATTGCCGGCCGGCTGACCCCTCCCGAGAACGGTGTGCTCATGGCGACTGCGCTTCGCGACGCGGTTGCGGCACTGGCAGGACCCGAGCGCACCCTGGGCGCTGACGACCTGGAGGTCGCGGTGCTCGACCGCACGCCGGAACGGCGCGCCTTTCGCCGCATCGTGGGCGACGAGCTCACCTCGATCCTCGGCTGACGTCATCGTCGCCCGTCGCCCCCTCAAAAGGCGCGGACAAACAGCACAGCCGTGAGCACCAGGATCGTGGCGACGACGATCCAGAGGGCGGGGGAGCTGGGTAGCTCGAATGACTCGCTGGGATTGTCGAATGCGGACTCCACCTCGTCGGCCATGAGGAGCTCCTGCGCCGACGGGAGGTCGTCCTCGGCCACGTACACATGGACCTCGCCCATGGGGTACGGCCCGTCGAGGTTGCCCCGAAGCTCGGTGACCATGCCCTCGGCCCCCACCCGTGCTGCGATCACCCGCGCGTGAAAGGAACTCGTCACGGTGGCTAATCGCACCATTCGGGTCCCTTGCATCCTCTGAACGGTACCGTGGGAGTCCAAACACTGCAGACATTCAGGAGACAACTTGGAACGGCGGATCTTCGGACTCGAGAACGAATACGGCGTGACCTGCACGCTGCGCGGCCAGCGTCGGCTCAGCCCCGACGAGGTCGCGCGGTATCTGTTTCGTCGAGTCGTCTCCTGGGGCCGCAGTAGCAACGTTTTCCTCGAGAACGGTGCCCGCCTCTATCTCGACGTCGGCAGCCACCCCGAATACGCCACGCCGGAGTGCGACTCGATCGCTGATCTGGTGGCTCACGACAAGGCAGGGGAGCGGATCCTCGAAAGCCTCAACGCCAGCGCCGAGCAGCGCCTTCGGGAGGAGGGCATCCGGGGTGTCGTCTACTTGTTCAAGAACAACACCGACTCGGCCGGCAACTCCTATGGGTGCCACGAGAACTACCTCACCAGCCGGCGCGACGACTTCAGCCATTACACCGAGGTTCTCATTCCGTTCTTCGTCAGCCGCCAGATCTACGCCGGCGCCGGCAAGGTGCTCAACACCGCGCGCGGCGCGACGTATTGCATCAGCCAACGCTCTGAGCACATCTGGGAAAGCGTGTCGTCGGCGACGACTCGGAGCCGCCCGATCATCAACACGCGCGACGAGCCGCACGCCGATGCCGAGCGCTTCCGGCGCCTACACGTCATCGTCGGTGACTCGAACATGAGCGAGTACGCGACCTTCCTGAAGGTCGGCGCGACCAGCATTCTCCTTCGGATGCTGGAAGATCCGGGCGTTGTGCTGCGCGACATGACCCTCGAGAACGCGGTGCGGGCCATCCGCGAGATCAGCCACGACACGACCTGCCGGCGCCGGGTTCGGTTGCAAAATGGTCGTGAGTTGAGCGCCATCGACATCCAGACCGAATACCTCAACCGAGCGTTGCGCTACGCAGAGACGCGCGGACTCAGCCCGCTCGAGAAGCAGGCTTTGATGATGTGGGAGCACTGCATGACCCAGATCGAGATCGACCCCATGACCCTGCACAAGGAGTGCGACTGGGTGGCCAAGCACCGCTTGGTCGAGGCGTACCGCGAGCGCCACGGACTTCCGCTGACGCATCCCCGGCTGGCGCTTCTCGACCTCCAGTACCACGACATCAATCGCTCGCGTGGCCTCTATTACAAGCTGCAGGACCGGGGGATCCCCGAGCGCGTCGTCACCGACGCCGACATCGACGAGGCCATCGTTTCGCCTCCGCAGACCACCCGGGCGCGCCTTCGTGGCGAGTTCATCAAGCGGGCCAAGGAGCGCAAGCGCGACTACACGGTCGATTGGGTGCATCTGAAGCTGAACGACCAGGCGCAGCGCACCGTCTTGTGCAAAGACCCGTTCAAATCGCGCGACGAACGGGTCGAGAAGCTCATCGCCAGTCTGTGATCGTTTGCGGCCCCGGTGGCGGGGCGTGTGCCTCGGGGTCCGACAGGCGGTGAGGTTCTCGACCCGAATCGTTTCTGCGATTCTCTCATCGCGCTCGGGGTTGCAACGGGTCGACCTTGCTGGGCGACCCGCCTACGTGCTCACTGATTTGGTTGGCCCGGTTGCCGTTGGTGACCTCGTTGTCGTCAATGACACTGCTGTCGACCTTGGGCTCGGTACCGGCGGGTTCGACGTGGTGCACTGGAACCTCTCTCGTTCTTCATGGTCTTCTCCCGGGCGTGGTCATGTCATGAAGCTGCGGTACACCTCGCTTCAGGTCGACGCCGGTGCCGCCGAGGATGATCCCGGCTTCTCTCCCGCTTCCGACCTCGGCGGATCGCCGGTCGTTGTGTGCACCTTGCACAGTCAGGTTGGTTGTGTCGCTCGGACGTTCAACCACGTAGCGCCGGCGCGGCGGCTGGTCTTTGTCATGACTGATTCGGCTGCGCTGCCACTCGCCCTGTCGGATCTGGTTGCGTCTCTTGTCGATGCCGGCGCGCTTGCGTCAACCGTCACTCTCGGGCAGGCCTTCGGGGGAGAGTTCGAGGCCGTCAACATCTACTCAGCACTTCAGGTAGCCGTCAGCCTCGCTCGTGCCGACGCCGTCGTTGTGGGTCCTGGCCCGGGTGTCGTTGGCACCGACAGCGCGCTCGGATTCAGCGGAATAGAGGTGGCGGGGGTCGTGGATGCCGCAGCCCGGTTGAAGGCGACACCCATCCTGGCGGTGAGGTATTCGGATGCCGACGCACGCCCTCGTCACCGCGGTGTCAGCCATCACACGACGAAATCGTTATCGATGATGTCGTACCGGCCGATCGTGCCGGTGCCCACCGGATGCGCCGCTCCCGAGCTTGGTGACGTCGTCGAGGTCGAAGTTCCCCGCTTAGACCTTGGCGTCGAGACGATGGGACGGGGCCCGACGGATGACCCGCTGTTCTTCAGCTTCGCCGCTGCTGCCGGCGCGTACGCAGCTCAGCTCGTGGCGTGATCGTCGCGAGGACGCATGCGGTAGGCGCAGACGGCGTCACCCGCCATGGTGTGGGCGATACGGGTGACCTCGACGTCTGGGCCCATGACCCTGCGCAGTAGCGCCAGCTCCATCGCACACACGGCCGGGTAGCGGGCCGCGACCCGATGTACGGCGCAGTTGTTCTCAGTGAGCGTGAAGTCACCGTTGTCGCCCGGCGCCGAGTTGGCCAGGTAACCGGCCTCGTCGCGGATCTTGGCCACGCCCTGGATACGTTCTTCGAGACCCTGCGTATCGGCGAGCTGCTCGTCGTATTCCGCGACGAGCTTGTCTGTGCGGCGTGCGAAAACCGCATCGACAGCGTCGGGGCCGGCCCCCTCGGCGATGTCTTCTAGGACATCGAGGGCAAGGGAGTCGTAGCGGCGCGGAAACAGTTCGAGGCCCGCGGCCGAGAGACGCCAGCCTGCGGCCGGACGGCCGAGGCCTCGACGCGTGCACTCGCTGCTCTCCACCAAACCGTCGGCGGCTAGCGACTCGAGATGGCGGCGCACTCCCATGCCGGTGAGTTCCATTTGGGAACCCAGTTCGGTGACAGTGAGGCCTGGTTGCTTCCGTAGCAGCAACAAGAGCTTGCGCCGAGTGCTCACGAACATTCACGTTACCGGATGGTGAATTCTCTCCTGACCGGCTCCCTCGCGTCTGTAGCCTGAGCGCGGGCGGACGGGCATCCGGAGGAGGAACAACTGAATCGTCTCGAGCGACTCGTCAATCTGGTTGCGGC